>JAAHGR010000265.1 GCA_010672425.1 Symploca sp. SIO2E6 | reverse complement strand
AAACCAGGTGAAATTTTCTTGGCACTGCGGGGAGAAAAATACGATGGACATGATTTCCTCGAAGTTGCTCTAGACAAAGGAGCGATCGCGGCTATCACTGATTTGCAAGAAGACCCTGGTCGGTGCAACCCGACAATTCCCCAACTACGGGTAGATGACACTCTACAAGCATACCAGCAAATTGCCAACTGGTGGCGTAATCAGTTCCAGATTCCGGTAATTGCCGTAACTGGCTCTGTGGGTAAGACCACTACTAAGGAACTAATCGCAGCAGTCCTGTCAACTCAGGGGAAGGTACTCAAAACCCTATTTAACTATAATAATGAAATTGGTGTGCCCAAAACTTTATTGGAATTGGGTGAAGAGCATGATTATGCTGTGATTGAGATGGCCATGCGCGGTTCTGGACAGATAGCTGAGTTGACTCAGATAGCCTGTCCGACAATTGGCGTGATTACCAATGTGGGGACGGCTCATATTGGGTTGTTGGGTTCTGTAGAAGCGATCGCTCAAGCCAAATGTGAGTTATTAGCCGAAATGCCTACCACTAGTGTAGCAGTGCTCAATCACGACAACCAGCGGTTAATGACCACTGCTGCTACGGTGTGGCAAGGACAGACTTTGACTTATGGGTTAGAGGGAGGTGATTTACAAGGACAGTTGCTTGACCCCCAAACCTTGCAAGTTCAAGGCAGACAACTACCTCTCCCTCTTCCGGGTCGCCACAATGCTTTGAACTACTTAGCAGCGCTGGCGGTGGCCAAAATTGTTGGGGTTGACTGGGAAGTTTTGGGCCAAGGTTTAACTGTGGAATTACCAGGAGGGCGATCGCGACGCTACGATTTGTCTAATGATCTGGTGGTTTTGGATGAAACCTACAACGCAGGATTAGAATCTATGGTAGCAGCCCTAGAACTACTAGTCCAAACTCCTGGAAAGCGTCATATTGCCATCTTAGGGGCAATGAAGGAATTAGGGGAAAAATCCCCGGAACTGCATCAGCAAGTAGGCAAGAGAGCCGGGGAATTGCAGCTGGATGCTTTACTAGTGATGGTAGATGATCCAGAGGCTCAAGCCATTGCCACCGGAGCAGCTACTATAGCAGCTGAGTGTTTTTCCCAGCAAGAGGCTCTAGTCAAGCGTCTAGAGGAAATAGTACAACCAGGCGATCGCCTCCTGTTCAAAGCCTCCCGTTCCGTTGGTTTGGATCGAGTTGTTAATCAATTTTTGAACAGGGAGTAGGGAATTGGGAATTGGGAATTGGGAATTGGGAATTGGGAATTGAGAATTGAGAATTGGGAATTGAGAATTGAGAATTGACAATAGGTAACACCTACTACCTATCACCTAACACCTAACACCTAACTAATGAGACCTAACTAATGAGACCTGATCTACAGACTTCATTAACACGCAGTCACATAGAACCAGCAAAGCTTAGTACTTTCCAAAGAATTGTACTGACAACTGATGGCACTCTGACCGAAATACTGGAAGCTTATTTGTTTGAACAAATTAAGATGGTTAAGCTGTCTGAGCAGTTGATTAGGATAGAACAGGAGCTGCACCATTTGGAATTAACAAGTGGTAGTGAAGTAATCGAAAGGAAAATTTTACTCCAGGGCAAGATCAGTAGGAAAAATTTTATTTATGCTGAATCTATTTTGGTGCCGGAGAGACTGGATGAGAGGTTTAAAAATGAACTACTCAAATCTAAAACTCCTTTGGGTAGACTTTGGCTGGAACATAAAATGGAGACCTTTAAAGAGATAGTCGATTCGGTGGAAGAAGCAGCTGGTGAGTTGGGTGTTTATTTTAACCTTGAGAAGGAAGAACGGATGCTATCCCGTACTTATCGGGTGTTTTCTAACCGTAAGCCGATTATGATGATTACTGAAAAATTTCCCGAAAGCTACTTTCGGAAAGATTTTTAGTGTTAGTATTGAGAAGCAGGAGGCAGGAAAATGCATACAGGAAGGATAATTCATGCCGAACCAACCAAAGAATTATTTATCTACATGTTGGTGCGAGATATCCCACTGATTCGTGCAATTGTCGATTTGGTGGATAACTCGGTAGATGGGGCAACTCGTTTACAGAGCAATGATAATTATGAAGGACTGTGGATAAAAATTTTTACTAGCAAAGATTATGTTAAAATTGAAGATAATTGTGGCGGAATAACTGTCCAAGAGGCAGAGGGATATGCTTTCAAATTTGGCAAGGCTAATGATGCCGCAGTAACACCAAAATCAATTGGAAGATTCGGCATTGGGATGAAGCGATCTTTTTTCAAGATCGGCCAAAAATTTAGAGTTGAATCAACTACATCCCACTCCAAATTTGTAATTTTAGAAGATGTGGAAGAGTGGAAAAATAAAAATAGCTGGAGATTTGAATTTTCAGAAATTGAAGAAGGTAGCAATTCCCCATTGAGTGCAGTTGGCACTAGAATAGTTATTGAAAAATTACATCAAAATGTGTCAGATGATTTAGGATTAGGAAATTTTTTATCTCAATTAAAACAAGAATTGACTATCGCCTATACGTTAAAAATAAAAAAAGGATTAAGTATTAGTATCAACGAGCAAGATATACAGCCAACTCCCCTTAATTTTCGGACTTCTGACCAGATTACAGTTGCCAAGTTTGAAAAAGAATACAAGTACTTGGGAAGTCAGGAAATAGACACACCAGTGCGAGTTAAGTTGTATGCTGGTGTATCAGATAGAAGTCTCAATGAAGGTGGATGGTATGTATTCTGTAATGAACGTATGGTTCTGGAAGCTGATCAAACTGCAATAACGGGTTGGGGTACAAAAACTGGTTTCCCTAAATATCATGCTGATTTGGCCTTTTTTAGAGGCTATGCCTTCTTTGAGTCTGATGATGCTGCTTATTTACCTTGGACAACAACCAAAACAGGGATTGATTACGATTCCCCAATCTACAAATCCATCAAACAAGAAATATATGAGCTAACGGCGCCTATTATCACATTTTTGAGAAAAATGGCAGATGAAAAGAGCCGCTTAGAGCGTGGTGAGATATCTGAGAGCTTACTTGAACAAGCATATTTACAAACTTCACTTCGTTCTGTATTTGAAGTAGGTACAAGTACCAATTTTACCATGCCTGAACAATCAAAAATTATACCTCGTCAGAAATGTGGTAGTATCATATATAGCAAACCAATTGAAGAACTTGAACTAGTTAAAGAACTCTTAAATGTTTCATCGAATAAAGAGGTTGGGGAGACAACCTTTGATTACTATTTAAATAACGAAGGGTAAGCATGATGGCAGGTAGCTATTCAAAAATTAATTTCGGAAGACGAAAAGCTTAATTATAAACAAATATTTGATTTTCGCTATGCTGACGGTTCTCGTATGTTAACTGTTGGCTGGCTCCTTTTTGAGGAGAGCCAGCGTCATCTAGCAGAACAATGTAAATTTACTAAGAATTTTCAGGCAACAGAATCAGATGAACCTTATGAAATAAAAGTGCCCAATCTGACACTGAAAGAAATTCAGTATCTGGACAGCCAAATGCCTACAGATGATTGCAATACGGTAAATCGCATTTGTATCCCCCTCAAAGATGTTAAATGCTATGCTGAACTATATAAGTACTTTCCTTCTTTTGTAGAAATGTTCATGTAGTTTCAGTGAAAAGCTGTAGTGTGGGCATTGTCAACAATCTACAACAGCGGCGATAGGATTGGTAAGCAGTGTCCACCGCGATTTCCCAGATACTAGCTACAGATAACAAAAGTTCGTTATCGAAGGCAATAATCGCTTCTTGGGCTGTTTTGCTCAATCTTTCTGGTTCAACTAACCACCACAACCAACAGTGAGTATCCAGTAATAATCTCAATATTCTTCTCCTTCAAATAAGCGAATCAAATCTTTGTCTGGTTGGTTGAAGTCATCAGGTACAGTAAATTGACCACGTAAACGTCCTGGAAGACGCTTTGAGAGTTGAGATTCTTGATACTGACTCAATAATGCCACTGGTTTTCCTCGATTGGCAATGACAA
The DNA here is from genome assembly GCA_010672425.1 of Symploca sp. SIO2E6. Lineage (GTDB taxonomy): Bacteria > Cyanobacteriota > Cyanobacteriia > Cyanobacteriales > Coleofasciculaceae > Caldora. The sequence goes on along the minus strand of JAAHGR010000265.1, from coordinate 5,843 downwards.
TCTTTTCTCCCTGTTGCACTCGGACTAAAAGTTGCGAAAGTTGTGTTTTGGCTTGGTCAATATTGATCACTTCCATCTTCTTTCTAGTAGCTATAGGGTGGGCATTATCAACAATCTCAAATAGCTGCCATAGGCTTGGTAAGCAATGCCCACCTCAATCTTAGGGCATAATGGGGATTGGTGGGCACTCAAGGGGCAAGTAGAGAGTAAAATTGTTGAAGTTATCGATTTTGCCCACCCTACAAGAGAAAGCGATCGCTATGCCCCAAGGCTTAAAAGCAATTTACCGTAGTGGTACATTTATTCTTCAAACAGCTTGCGATTTACCTGAAGGTGTTGAAGTTGAGCTTTTGGTAGAATCATCCTCAGTCATTCCTCCTAAAATCGTTGACATTGGTGCAAGAGAGAATTTTCTCAAGCTACTGGTTGAGCGAATGCAACAAAACCCCATTCCTAGTAATTCACCTCGGTTGACACGGGATATGTTGTATGAAGACCGTTGACACGAATATGCTGTGTCACGCTACTACAAAGCGATCGCACTGATATTGCAGCAGTAAGTCTTTAAGCTTTTCCTTTATCTTGGTATCTGCATCTTCAGGTATTCTTTGCAGGGGTTTGCGATAATCATGATCAATTACTTCTGAATTTGCTCCAGCATTAAGAAGCATCTCGACTATGGCTATATTGAGTTTACTAACTGCAATTCCTAATGCGTTCATTCCTCTAAACCCACCCGCGTCATCTATGGTTGCTTTTGCACCATGCTCAAGAAGTAATTTGACCATATTGATGTTTTCCTGCTCTACACTTAATCTCAGAGGAGAATTTCCTTCCTGATCTCGTATATTAGGATTTGCTCCTGCTTGTAGTAATATTTGGAGAACATCGTCATGTTCACCCCATATAGCCATGAGCAATGGGTTAGAATTCTGAAGTAAATCCCAGGCATTTACATCGGCTTGAGATTGAAGCAGTAACTCTACTATCTGAACGGAACCTCCATCGTCAAGTTCGTCTATCGCTTCTTGCAAAGGTGTCCAACAAGGAGGATTTGGCAGATGGGTGTTTACCTCAATTCCACTCTTAAGCATCTCTGCCACAAGTTCAAGATTATGTTGTCGAATTGCAGTAAAGATAGTATTCATAAGCTATCTGCGACTAGAACATGGTTTATTTGAGTAGTACTAGTTTAAATAGTAAAGTAGGTTGGGTGAAGCGGTAGCGTAACCCAACATTTCTTGTGTGTTGCGTTGGGTTTCATACCAAATCCGGGTTAACCACCCCCGTTTTGATAAAACCGCGAAACTTGCTCTGAGACGTTGCATGCAACGTCTCTACAGGGTGGGATATAACGGGGGTATCTGTGCCGGATTTGGTATCACTTCTCCTTCTCCAGACGCTACGCGAACGTTACACCCAACCTACATTTTTACTTGTGCCACGCTAGTAGTGCGAGTATCGTACTCGCGTCTGATACCAAATCCTATTGAGAACAAACTTGTTACAATGGTCCCCTAAATCCCCCAATTCTGGGGGACGCATGAATAATTTTTCGCGTACTCAACGCCAAGCGAAATTTTTATTGACAATCCATTGTTAACTGAATGACAATAAGAGCAGGTAATCTTGCCTCAAAATTTTGGGAGAACGAAACATGGAAACGTTAAATATTGCGCTTCCAGCCACCATGAAAGAGTTCATCCAGGCACAAGTAACCTTGGGTGGCTACAGCAGTGCCAGCGAATATTTGCGAGATTTGATTCGCAGTGATCAGCGGCGCAAGGTTAAGGAAGCCTTAGAAGCAGAACTTCTCAAAGGACTCCACAGTGGCGAAGCAATTGTTATGATTGATGAGGATTGGGATAGTCTCAAACAAGAAGTCGCACAACGGCTCATATCAGGGAATGAAAATGGATCGCTTCTTGCAAAGGTGTCCAACAAGGAGGATTTGGCAGATGGGTGTTTACCTCAATTCCACCTTTAAGCATCTCTGCTACAAGTTTAAGATTATGTTGTCGAATTGCAGTAAAGATAGTATTCATAAGCTATCTGCGACTAGTAGCCGTAGGGTGGGCATTGTCAGCAATCTCAAATAGCTGCGATAGGCTTGGTAAGCAATGCCTACCTCAATCTTAGGGCTGAATGGGGATTGGTGGGCAAAAATCGGTAAGTAGAGAGTAAAATTGTTGAAGATATTGATTTTGCCCACCCTACAAGAGAAAGCGATCGCTATGCCCCAAGCCTTGAAAGCAATTTACCGTAGTGGTACATTTATTCTTCAAACAGCTTGCGACTTACCTGAAGGTGTTGAAGTTGAGCTTTTTGTAGAATCATCCTCAGTCATTCCTCCTAAAATCGTTGACATTGGTGCAAGAGAGAATTTTCTCAAGCTACTGGTTGAGCGAATGCAACAAAACCCCATTCCTACTAATTCACCTCGGTTGACACGGGATATGTTGCATGAACGCTGTTGACACGAATATTTTGATTTACGTTAATGATCCGCGTGATCCTGCGAAGCAGGCAATTGCGGTTTCTTTGGTATCTGGACTGACAGATGGAGTTTTAATTTGGCAGGTTGCCTGCGAATATTTGGCTGCAAGTCGTAAGTTAGAGCCATTAGGATATGATAGAGCACAGGCTTACCAATATATTCGAGACTTGCAACAGGTTTGGCACACCGCTTTACCAAATTGGACTGTAATTGATTGTGCTGAGGAATTGATGAGTCGCTTTAGTTTGTCCCACTGGGATTCAATGGTAGTTGCTGCCTGTTTAGAAGCAAATGTTCAAACTCTTTATACGGAAGACTTTGGGTACTCAGACATTGATAGCCTAAAAATTGTCAATCCTTTCAAAACTCCCTAAAACACCCTACGAGATTTGCGATCGCACTACAAGATCTAGAAGGGTGGGCGTTCTTCAAGTCCTTTAACGTATTCACAGTTATCCCCTTTTTGCGGTGATTCGTATAATTGATACCCCCAATATCCCTCCAAAGTAGAACAAAGTCCGTCAAGTCTTTCTTGCCTTGTACTAGAGCGTCGGTCCAGTAGAAGTCCTTGACAAATGAGACAAAATATACATCCTGTAGGGGCGGAAAGCGTAGCATGGTGCGTAGCAGCATAGCATTCGCACCAATCAATGGTAAGCAATCGCGATAAATTACCCTGCGAATGCTTCGCCCTAAGCGAGTTTTTCCTTGCATACACAGTATGTTACTTTTGTCAATATCGAGTAATGGACCGACGCTCTAGTATCATCGGGTGAATTACCCCATCTTATCCAGGGACTTACATCAGTAACCCAGTGGTTTTTCCAGAAATTATTTGTCAAACTCAGATCTTGCACCAAGCCCAAAAAATCCAAAAAACCGGATTTTGAGAAGCTGAAACCCTATTGAATTCGTTGTGATTTTGCTCAAAATCCGGTTTTCAACATCAGGTGCAAGATCTGAGTCAAACTTGGTTCTTGGAAATCATAAGTTTCAGTTCCTTCAGGAGTGCTCATATTAGCACCGGCAGGAGTATAATTTGGTTTTGGGTCGGAGGCATTCGGTTCTACAGGTACATAGGAAGCATTCGGTTCATCAATACAACTTTCATCCACACCACACTCTCTTTGAATTGAACTGTTAATAGAACTACCACCCTGCTGCACCACATGCGTCAACTCATGCGCCGTCAAATCATTATTCCCCGGCGACTTCCCTGCCCCAAAATAAACATCACTCCCATGAGTAAACGCCTGAGCACTCAACTCCCGATTCATCTGCACCGCTTCACCATCTGTATGCGCCCGCACACTACTAAAATCAGCCCCAAAACGCGGCTCCATAAACGCTCGTACTTGCGGTGATAACGGAGAACCCCCACCCTTGGAAGCATTCAAACGACCCTCTAAATCTTCAGAAGCTTGGTTTCCCCCAGGTTGAAATGCCCGTTGCACCAACTCTGACTTCTGTACTTGCTCTTCCTCTCCCTTCTCCACCACCGGCTGCTCAGAAGTCTGATATCCCCTACCTTGAAATGTCCTTTGTATCAATTCTGACATTTGCGCTTGCTCTTCCGCACTCATTTGAACCGCAGGGGTAACTGGCTGGGGAAAGTACCATGACTTAAAGGAGTTGTTCTCTTGCCCAAAGCGCTGTACTTGGGGTGAGTTGAATCTGGGGGTATGGCGATATGCCGCTACTGGCGTTGACATTACCTGCCTTGCTACTCTATCCGCCTCCTGTTCATAATGATCTCCCGGTGCTCCTATAGTTAACTTAGTCTGAATCTTCCCCTCCGAGAGATTTTAGATTTTAGATTTTAGATTTTAGATTTTAGATTGAAGAATTAAAACGGTCACAAGCCCCTAAATTTATGATACTGTGGGCGGACTGGGAGGTCTGACCCCTCCCCAAACTCCTCCTCTAAGAGGAGCCAGCAGAAATTTATCGCACAGAAGCCGTAGGGTGGGCATTGTCAAAATTTCCAACAGTAGCGATAGGATTTGGAAGCAATGCCACCACAGTCTTCTCTGTCAATGGGGATTGGTGGGCACTCAAGGGGTAAGTAGAGAATAAAATTGTCGAAGTATACAGCACTTAAATAACTTTTACCCACAATTTTAAGCTTGCCAAGTCAGTAGTGCGAGCATCTTGCTCGCGTCTGATACCAAATCTGGTTGAGAAAAAACGTGTTAGAATAGCCCCCTAAATCCCTCTTAACAAGGGGGACTTTTTTTACTGTACTTTATTACAACGCAAAGCGCTGTATCAATTTTTATCCCATATCCGCCTCAACAACTGATAAAAAGGTTCCCAATTATCTTCTTGAGTAATCTGTTCCCAAACCTCTTCGATCGCGGGTCTGAGTAAAGCTGTTTTGGGATTTTTCTCTCGCAAGCGTTGAGCTATTTCCTCTAGTTGCTCATGGGACTTATCCTGTAAAAGATGGTAATACAACTCCCGCCACTTGGCTAAAGCTGATAATTCCGATGCTGCTTGCTTCTCGGATTGAAACAAAGACAAGTTACTCCAAATCTGACCCAAATCATCTCGCCAGCTAGGGTCAAACTGTTGAGCTAATTCGGCAAAGAAGGCATGGTAGCCTACTTGGGTATCCTGGAGTAAGCGAATCGTTAACTCCAATAACTCATTGCCTTGATCTGCTGGTAGCTGGTCAAAACCTAACTTATTGAGCATTAGCTGCTGATAATTGGGGTAATAATAGGCTCCAAATTTGGCCAAAGCAGCTACCATCTCCTCCGTGGGAATCACAGCTGCTAATGGTTGTTGCAGCATCTCTAAGTTCAAGGCACAAATTTCTGGTTGATTGCCGTAACTGTAGCGCCGATAATAGTCAAAATAAGCAGCAGTAAACTGGGGGTTATAAGAGGGTATAAAGGCATAGGGGCCATAATCAAAGCTTTCCCCTGTAATCGACATATTATCAGTATTCAGAACCCCATGACAAAATCCTGCTGCCATCCACTGTGCTGTCAGTTGTGCTACTCTTTCCACTAACTCAGCGTAAAACTGAACATAACAATCCGTTTTATCTGCTTCTAGTTCCGGCAAAGTAATCTGGGGATAGTAATATTCGATTACATGGTCTAATAGCTTTCTAGTTAAATCCTTGCGTTTGAGGTAGTGCAACCGCTCAAAAGTACCAAACCGGATGTGGGAATCACTAAAACGTACCATTACCGATGAGCGAGTGGGGGAAGGTTCATCACCTCGCCAGAGGGATTCACCAGTTTCGATTAGACTCAAACAGCGGGAAGTACGAACCCCTAAGTAGTGCAAAGCTTCGGCTGCAAGTACTTCCCGAACACCACCTTTGAGAGTCAGT
>JAAHGR010000264.1:2267-9900 GCA_010672425.1 Symploca sp. SIO2E6 | reverse complement strand
TACAAGTGCCAATCTTGTGTGATCGTTCTTCCAACCCCACCTGTTCTGCAATACTCGAACCGGGTGAAGGTACAGAAGTGCCTCTGCCAGGATATACATTGAAAGATGTTGAGATCGACTTCCCTGGAGATGCAGGCTTCCTACCATTCCCGTCACCAACGGTCAACTATGAACTAGACCTAGGAGATATGCAAGTATCAGGCAAAATCATGCCGAATGTAACAGCAAGGTATCAGTTTGCGCCAGCATATTCAGGTCGGGGCGAGGTTTATAATGTTAAAGATATTTTCGCCCTACCGTTAAGGGTTGTGTGGAAGAATATTGCCGACTTCTAGAGTCCCCAAAACTCACCAAAATGTATTCAAGAGTGTGCAGAGATGATTCTCAGCTAACTCTTTCTCCGACACTCCACTCCTAACCTATCTCCACCAAAAGCGATCGCATCATCGGAATGCGATCGCTTTTGGTATCCTATGGGTTTGGAAGAGGCAATTATAGACACTTGGACTTGTCTTACTCCCTCAGCTCCCCCAGCTAGTCTTCTAAAATGATGCCTGTACACCAACAGTCAACTGCCAATCGGTTTCTAGCTGAGGACCATCCAAAGATTGAACCAGAGGTAGGACAAATTCAACCCCTAAGCGAGTTCCCCTGAGAGCACCACTTGGAGCATAGAGGTTCAAACCTAAACCTAAATCTAACCGTTCACCACCCCGTCGATCCGGATCAGCAGTGGGAACTACCGTCGGATTGAGGAGAGGATCGGCTCCACTGATATTACCCAAGGTTTTGAAATCCAGCCGCAGGGAAGTACTCAGCCAATCTACCCATTTGCTGGCAACCCAACCTGTGAGATTAAATTGATTGCCGAGCCGATAATCATTGCTATTTTCTCCCAAGCGGAGTATAGTTCCTGCCTGGGCTCCCCAAGAAAACTTATCTGCCTGACCTAAATAAGTAACTCCAGGTTTCAAGTCAAAAGTACCAGAGCCAATCTGCATCGGATAGGGTAACCTGACATCGTTACCTGCCGGGATATCATCTCGCTCATCAATCGAGCCAGTGGGAAAACTAAATCCTAAGTTAAAGTGCAGACGCTGTCGGTTTTGGCGCAAGATATTGTAGAGTCCTGTCAGCTGAAGATCACCAAATCCTTCTGAATTAGTAGTAAAGTTTACCCCTGTACGAGTAACGTGATCCATTTCCTTCAAAACATAAGGAATCATTACCATCAGGGTCAGATCATCAGTAGGAGCATACATTCCCCCAAACATGTGCATTTCCATGTTCATGTTAGTCGGAGTTACAGGGAACTGTTGCAATACTTCCTGATCACTAAGATCATCAGTACCATCTCGGTTGCCATCCATCCTCATAAACATATAACGGTAGGAGAACATAAACTCCCCCGCTTGATGAGTGTGCTCTCCCATGACACTAATCGGAGCATGGCCATCAGGTCGAGCCGAAGTCCATTGTAGTTCACCATTGGATGAGGGACTCCCATCATCACTATCACTCAGCAAAAATACTTCGTTTGAGTAATAGTATGTGGAACTAGCATCTTGCCAGTTAAGATCATCCTGTTGTAGTGGTAAAGTTGTGGAACTGGCATCTTGCCAGTCAAACTCTTCAGCATCAATACCAATAGCAGAATTAGCTTCTAATGATGGAGCAACCAACTCAGGAGTTGCTCTAATGTGGTTAGTTAAGTCCTGTGCACTAACTGACTCAGGATTATTCAGTTCAGATAATGGAGTTTGTTCAATTGCGATCGCATTAATCGGTTCGAGTGCCTCTGCGGTGAACTCGGTAGTAGCAGTTAGCGGTAAACTGGGCAAAGGAACTGAGGGTTCCTGAGTGACAGGATATTCTGCTGTTTCAGCCTTAGTTGTTGCTGAACAACTCCATAATATTCCCACTGTGACTAAACTAATTTGACAGTAATTCCACTTCAACAGACTAGACCTCTTATTAAAGAAAGCAAAGATTAAAAATCGGTTAATTACCTTAGTCTGGTCTGTTGTCCGAGTCAAAAGACAATTAGTCAAACGTTTCTAGCGAGGGAACAGGAGACTCGGAGCTATCGTTTTTATTTGATTTCACCAATGCACAGTTTAAATGCATTGTAGAAAAATTCTCCATAAGCGGTTCTTGCTCTCGGAACAGCACATGGCGGGGGGGTGTTTGTTGGGTCAGGCTTTGGATTTGGGAGAAGGCGATCGCTCCCAAACCGGCAAGGTTAAAGGCTCTAGCAACGTACATGTAGCAGATCTATCGGCTGTGCCCCTGCCTCGCATTAGCCCTCAGATGACAGCTTATTTGGTGGGGTTTCATGTAGCCAAGCAGCTTTACCCCGGTTGTTCGGGCTAAGGGACTTCCAAATCCATTCTAAATTAACCACAAAGGCACAAAGGACACGAAGGGTGAGCAGAGAGAATAATAGCAAAAAGGCGATCGATCGCTCTCTTCTCCCCGACTTCTCGGTTGAACCAGTGATTAACACTCGACAAACCGGCAGTTGACTTTATTCTTGTTTTTTGCGATTATTTTATCATGGGAAAATATGCGCACATATATAGTAGCAAAACGCCAGCACGGCTTCATCGGATAGTACTTAATCTACTAGCATAATGCGATATCATGATAGGGTGGGCATTCATCCATTCTCAATAAAGTATTTTTGTTGGAATATATTAAGGTTAATTGATGATTACTAAAGAATATATAGAAAAAAGAAATAATGCCTATTATATTAAAGATAGTCGCATCTCTTTGGATTCCGTTGTGTATGCCTTTTTAAATGGTTTTTCTCCCGAAGGTATTGCTCAATCTTTTCCTCTTTTAACCTTAGAGCAAATTTATGGTGCGATCGCTTATTATTTAGGTAATCAAAGGGAAATTGATAATTACCTTCAAGAAGGCGAACTACTGTTCGAGCAACTTCGAGAGGCTAGCTTAAAAGACAATCAACTAATTATCGAAAAACTCAATAAGGTTCGTAAAGCTACTAGATGAAAATCAAGTTTCAAGCTGATGCTGATTTGAAACAACAGATTGTTAGTGCTGTTCTCAGGCTTGAGACAGCAATTGATTTTCAAACAGCTAACAAAGCTAATTTAACAGGTTTGACAGATAGGCAAGTTTTAGAACTAGCAGCTAGTCAAAGAAGGGTGTTAGTGAGTCATGACCAAAAAACTATGCCCAATCACTTTGCTGAATTTATCGCCCACAATCAAAGCTATGGGATTATCATTGTTCCGAAAAAGTTACCTGTAATTGAAGTTGCGGAAAATATTATTTTGATATGGGAGGTTTTTAGTGATGAAGAATGGATTGATAGAATTGCTTTTCTCCCTATCTAAAAAATACATCATATAGCGCTACGCGCTAGGCAACAGCTCATCTGGCAACAGGCAACAGTAAGTCATAACTGGGTTATAGGGTAAAGGATGTGTCCTAACCTAAACTTGTAGTGCTATACAAATTGATTGCGATCGCTTTGGGCACCAGCTTGCGCTGATCGCTCAAGGCAACTCGAAGGGCTTCAACATCAGTAAGGTTGTACTCAGATCTTGCACGCCTGCCCAAAAAATCCAAAAAACCGGATTTTGAGAAGCACCAAACCCTATTGAATTCCTTGTGATTTTGCTCAAAATCCGGTTTTCAACATCAGGTGCAAGATCTGAGTTGTAGCAAGATAGAGGTGCCGTAGGATGCCGTTAGCGATCGCGTAACGCACCATGCTAAAGATAGCAAACGCCAACATTGCCAAGGTCTCTGTATCTTAGGACAAATTGCAGTAAACCCTATTGTAGGGGCGGGTTCACCCAAAATTTGGCAACTACACGATAATTAATCACTCACCCGCCCCGCCAGCATAACCCGGGCGGGTTTACAATAGTTATTTGTCAATGTACTTAACGGATTGGTGAACCCGCCCCTACAGAATACTTACCCAGTTGCCGTAAATCACGGCTTGCGATCACTCAAGATCCCCGACTTCTCAATTGAACCTGTGATTAATAAGGGCAAACCGGTAGAAGAAGTCGGGGATCTACTTCGCTGGTGTGTTATCTCTGGTCAAAGGGAGTTGACTTTATTCTTGTTTTTTGCAATTATTTTATCATGGGAAAATGTGCGCACATATATAATAGCAATAGTCCTTAAGCTGCGTCGCTAGCATAATCATATACAGGGATCTCAACAAAATGGTCAGGTTCTTCTTGAGCTAACACTATCTGTTGTAGACGTTCCACAGTTGATGGAGAGAAAAACTGCTCACCTGTTTCTTCATTAACACGGGCAGGCACATTCTCAATGAGGATAATTTTGCCACTTAGTTCTAAAGTATAGGTGACTTGCTTCTCCACTAATGTCTCTTGCCATTCAGTTGTCATCGCTGCTACGCCTCCTTTGCGTAAAATCATCATTCCATTGCTGAGGTAATGGTTGGTATACGGTAATAATCTTAATAAGTGGATGCGAAGGATAGCTGCATTGAATATGAATTGGGCGTTGTGCTTGTGTCCAACCACAAATTAGGCAACTCGGTCTATACTTATCATCTGGATAATCCTCAATGATTTTACCATTGGCAAATGCTTCCCTAATTTCTTGAACTCGAACTTGCCGCAGGATAGATTGGTCAACGGCGTGTTTAGAAAACTCAAATTGGTTTTCAGTAACTTTACGGCGGATTTCAGCAATTATTGTGGTCATCCAACTATAAGTTGTTGAACAGCATTAATTGTAAATATCGCTACAGAATTTTATTCCCCATTCTCAATTGGATACGTATCGTTGTTGTAGATCTTTTAAACTCTCTAAGATTTCTTTGTGATCTCGCTCTTCAACATTCGCAAGAAGATCTATTGCCTCTGTCATCCGAAGCTCTACATCTATATAGTTGTGATTACTTGGTAAAATTAGACGTATAGGCTCTCCATAATTATCGGGAGGGCCGTCAAAAATAAGTAGATGGCTACTAGGATTTTTGCTTAGCTTCCAACCGTGATTGGTTACATAGTTGATCACATCTTCAATACCAATATCTGACAAGTCAAGTTCTGGTAGTTTATAGAAACCTGATTGTGGTCTAATCACTAGCTATCCTCCTATTGCAAATTTTTTTAACAAATTTATCAGACAAGTTGGAGTGAACTGCTGATTTCTCGGAATGCGTATTCGTACCGTATTTTTGTTGGTACTGGGTTTTCCTTCTAAATGTGCCCAATAGCAACCTCCTCTAATAAAAAGCCCCTCTTCTGATGTATCTATCCATAGACCTGAGTCCATCGGTATAACCTTGAGTAGTAGAACACAAGGAATAGTATGCTTGCTTGCATTTCTAACTACCAAGTCGTTGTAAGTCTTAACTTCTAGATCGTAAACGATATCGTTTGATTCCAGCAAACATTTTTTTGATGCTTTTAATTGGAAGTCCAGCGCTTGTCCACTAGGGAATCGCCTAGAACCCAAAACTGTAAGTTGGCGAAAAGTACCATCAACACCAAAATCTCGCTCTGGAATAGATATACTGACTCCTGCTCGCCAAGCAACAGCCTGGATATGTGCCCAGCTTAGTAACTCCTCAATCTGTGTTTCTGGTAACAAAGTACCTTATCTCTCATAATTTGGCCAGCTTAAGTTACCAATTATCCCATTATAAGGTTGCAATTGTATAAACTCTTTGAAATCCTGGTTCAGCATGGTACTTCCATTGATGAAATTCGCGACGAATGGTTTCTAAAGCAGCAAGCCGCACAGCATAGGGCTGACTAAGCCAATAAGCTAGGTCTGAAGTTGAAGATTTTAGGTTAGTTTTAGTGACGACGATACGTTTTTCAAACATATATTCTCAAGTCTCCATTCTCAATCGTGCTTAGCTGGTGCTGTAGGCAATCGCTCCATCAACAACTTTAGAATAGCAAAAAGGCGATCGCGATCTCGCAAAAGCACTAAATTCAATCATTCGCTCAAGATCCCCGACTTCTTGGTTGAACCGATGATTAACAAGGGTAAACCGATAGAAGAAGTCGGGGATCTACTTCGCTGGTGTCTTACCTCTGGTCAAAGGGAGTTGACTTTATTCTTGTTTTGGTGCAATTATTTTACTATGGGAAAATGTGCGCACATATATAATAGCAATAGTCTTTAGGCTGCGTCGCTAGCATAATCATACACAGGGATCTCAACAAAATTGTCAGGTTCTTCTTGAGCTAACACTATCTGTTGTAGACGTTCCACAGTTGATGGAGAGAAAAACTGCTCACCTGTTTCTTCATTAACACGGGCAGGCACATTCTCAATGAGGATAATCTTGCCACTTAGTTCTAAAGTATAGGTGACTTGCTTCTCAACCAACGTCTCTTGCCATTCAGTTGTCATCGCTGCTACGTCTCCTTTGCGTAAAATCATCATTAAATCACGGGTTGCGATTGCTTTGGGCACCAGCGAAGCTGATCGCGAGAGCATAACAAAGAAGCACTTCAATATCAGTGATGAGTAGAATAGGCATCTTGCCTGTCATTCGACCGAATCGATCCGCATTACTCATGTAGGTAACGGGGGCACTGCAAAGTCTGTAAACAACCATACATTGAAACTGCTAGATGTCAGAGAATTTGCCAATCGCTCATCTAGAGTCAGTAATGGTGCGCTAACTTTCTGTGAAAGTACGACATAGCAGCCGTCATAAGCTGTAATACCATACTTCAAGCCAGTTTGAACTGCTTCTGCCATCAAATCTTTTGTTGAAGTAACGTGGAATCGTAAACTCTTCAAGTCATTAAGATCTCTCATCACCTGATCAGCCGTGTATAGATTGGCTCGAACATACTTCCATAAAGTGTTAGCACACTCAATATAAAACAAATCCGGTACAAAAAACTCAGCAGATGGATCGTTCAAGTGGTCAAATAGCTGATTGACTTTGGGAGTTAATGAATCAGTGATAAACTGCTTGATACAAATATTTGTGTCTAATACACATCTTAGCGGAACTGTCATCTATTACGATCTTCTCGAATCAAAACAGTGCTATCCGGTAATCCAAAACTAATAGGATCAACTCTGGGGCGGTTACGAATTCTCCGTAAAACTGTTGACATCGTTTCCGTCTGGTGTTCCTGAATAATTGTTCGCTCATTGGGCTCAAATGCTTGCTGCAACAGATGAATTACTGCCTCATTCAGAGTAAGCTGGCGGCCAGCAGCAAGACTTTGAATGCGGTTATAGAGTTCGTCTGGTAGGTTTTCAATCTGGAGGGTAGCCATTGCAGTCTCCGAGGAGCCTAACTATTACACTGCAAGTGTAGCGTAATATTGCTATTGATATTATACTTACCCAGTTGCCGTAAATCACGGCTTGCGATCACTCAAGGCAACTCGAAGGGCTTCAAAATCAGTAAGGTTGTAGCAAGATAGAGGTGCCGTAGGATGCCGTTAGCGATCGCGTAACGCACCATGCTAAAGATAGCAAACGCCAACATTGCCAAGATCTCTGTATCTTAGGACAAATTGCAGTAAACCCTATTGTAGGGGCGGGTTCACCTAAAATTTGGCAACTACACGATAATTAATCACTCACCCGCCCCGCCAGCATAACCGGGGCGGGTTTACAATAGTTATTT
>JAAHGR010000264.1:0-2167 GCA_010672425.1 Symploca sp. SIO2E6 | reverse complement strand
TATCTTAGGACAAATTGCAGTAAACCCTATTGTAGGGGCGGGTTCACCTAAAATTTGGCAACTACACGATAATTAATCACTCACCCGCCCCGCCAGCATAACCGGGGCGGGTTTACAATAGTTATTTGTCAATGTACTTAACGGATTGGTGAACCCGCCCCTACAGAATACTTACCCAGTTGCCGTAAATCACGGGTTGCGATCATTCAAGATCCCCGACTTCTCAATTGAACCTGTGATTAACACTCGGCAAACCGGTAGAAGAAGTCGGGGATCTACTTCGCTGGTGTGTTATCTCTGGTCAAAGGGAGTTGACTTTATTCTTGTTTTTTGCAATTATCTTACTATGGGAAAATGTGCGCACATATATGATAGCAAACACCAGCACAGCTTCATCAGGTAGTACTTAATCTACTGGTAAAGTGCGATCGCATAGTAGGATGGGTATTCATTGAGATATTCAACCAAAGTATTGGAAGTTACAACAAATCTTGCTTGCGATCGCTTTGAGTACCAGCTTGCGCTGATCGCAAGAGTATAACCAAGAAGCACTTCAACATCAGTTATAAGTGGAACTTCGCATCTTGCCTGTCATCCGACCGAATCGATTCTGCGATCGCTGATCCGACTTCTCGGTTGAACCTATGATCGACAAGGGTAAACCGGTAGAATAAATCGGGGGTTTAACGCTCCCTAATGATACAGTTTACAGGCTCAGTAAAAACTGTTATCATTAAATTATCAAATAATTTATTGTAAATATTATGCTTAGTCTGAGTGACATTCATCCTCTCTCAGAATTCCAGCGAGGTGCTAAAGCCTTCCTTGCGAGACTCAAGGAAACCAAAGCACCAATGGTTCTTACTGTTAACGGCAAAGCTGCCGCAGTTGTTCAAGATGCTCAAAGCTATCAGGAACTGTTAGATAAGGTGGAGTTGCTTGAGTCGATTGTGGGCATCCGAAAAAGTATCGAGGAGTTTGAGCAAGGGGAAGGTATGCCTTTAAAGGAAGCATTTCAGCAGCTTCAGGAAAAATATGGTCTACCAGATTGAAATCTCTCCTACTGCGGTGGCAGATGTAGAAAGTATTTTTCTTTGGCTCAAGGAGGATTCACCGGAACGAGCTTATCGCTGGGTAAGAGGATGTTATGAAATTATGTTGACCCTCTCTAATTTTCCAAAGCGTTGCTCACTAGCTCTCGAAAGTAAGTATATGGGAATTGAGGTGCGCCAACTTCTCTATAAAAAGCAATTTCATATTTTATTCACGGTGAGTGAGGCAACCGAGGAACAGGAAGGAATTGTCTACATTCATCGGGTTCGCCGTGGTTCTCAACAAAGGCTTCAAACTATAGATCAACTTTTAGGTGATCCTCCAGAAGTGTAACACACTGTTATCCTCTCCAACACCAGATGCATTCTAAGTTGCCATAAATATTGCTTGCGATTGCTTTGGGCAACAGCTTGCGCTGATCGCTCAAGGCAACTCGAAGGGCTTTAACATCAGTAAGGTTGTAGCAAGATAGAGGTGCCGTAGGATGCCGTTAGCGATCGCGTAGCGCACCATGCTAAAGATAGCAAACGCCAACATCGCCAAGGTCTCTATATCTTAGGACAAATTGCAGTAAACCCTATTGTAGGGGCGGGTTCACCTAAAATTTGGCAACTACACGATAATTAATCACTCACCCGCCCCGCCAGCATAACCGGGGCGGGTTTACAATAGTTATTTGTCAATGTACTTAACGGATTGGTGAACCCGCCCCTACAGAATACTTACCCAGTTGCCGTAAATCACAGGTTGCGATCGCTCAAGGCAACTCGAGGGGCTTCAACATCAGTAAGGTTGTAGCAAGATGGAGATGCCGTAGGATGCCGTTAGCGATCGCGTAACGTACTATGCTAAAGATAGCAAACGCCAACATCGCCAAAGTCTCTATATCTTAGGACAAATTGCAGTAAACCCTATTGTAGGGGCGGGTTCACCCAAAATTTGGCAACTACACGATAATTAATCACTCACCCGCCCCGCCAGCATAACCCGGGGCGGGTTTACAATAGTTACTTGTCAATGTACTTAACGGATTGGTGAACCCGCCCCTACAGAATACTTACCCAGTTGCCGTAAATCACGGCTTGCGATCGCTCTCTTCTCCCCGACTTCTCAA
>JAAHGR010000263.1 GCA_010672425.1 Symploca sp. SIO2E6 | reverse complement strand
ATTACTCATTACTCATTACTCATTACTCATTACTCATTACTCATTACTCATTACTTATTACTTATGAGTACTCATCCTTTAGTTAGCATCGCTATCAATAACTACAACTATGGACGTTTCCTGCCAGAGGCTATTGATAGTGCCCTAAATCAAATCTATGCTCCTATCGAAGTGATTGTGGTGGATGATGGTTCCACCGACAACTCACGAGAGGTGATTGCCAGTTACGGGGATAAAATCATTCCTGTACTCAAAACAAATGGAGGACAAGCCTCAGCCTTCAACGCCGGTTTTGCTGCTAGTCAAGGTGAAATTATTTGCTTTTTGGACTCTGACGATATTTGCCTACCAAACAAAGTAGCAGAGATTGTAGCTGCATTTAGTGAGCATCAAGACGTCGGTTGGTGCTTCCATCCCCTCCAACAAGTAGATGAAAACGGCAAGCCATTGCCTCAGGAAAACCATCATCAAGAGACCATCATCAAGTACGATTTGAGAGCCAATATCAGAGGAGGTAAACTCAAAGATAAATTAGCTTCTCTCCCCTCTACCTCCGGTTTGAGCTTTACCCGTTCACACCTGCAACAAATTTTGCCCATGCCTGAAGCCAAAAGAATTGGCTTGAATGATGGTTACTTAGAATTTACTTCCATCGCCCTGAGTCCAGGTTTGATTTTGGAGAAACAATTAGGACTATATCGGATCCATGGTGCTAATGCCTTCGTTAGGAGTAAAGACAAGCGGGTACAAGCTCGCGTCATGCTCCTTACCGCCTATTGGATGCGAGTAAAATTTCCCTTTTTAGCTAAATTTAGTAATAAGGTATTTGCCGGAGGCATGGGAATGTTTTGGCGTGCTGGTGGTGTCGAACCAGAATGTCAGGAATTTGCCCAAAAATATCTCTCGTCGGTAACTCCGTTAGAAAAGCTGGAGATTAATGCTAGAGCCCTTTACTATGGTCTAAAGTCATGAATCAAATCCTCAAGTGGGCTGAACCGAAATTGACAGTTTTAGCTCTGCTAATTTTCTCAGGAGTTTTAGGTATAGCCAGTTATAATAACCCAACCTTTCAAGTTGCCAGGGGTCTTGGTAGTGGTGCTGCCACTGGTTATATTCCCTCCCCAGTTGATCCGCTGATGAAACTGCTCAGGTATGGAATTTATGCATCTAGTCTTCTCCTAATTATTGCCCGGTTCAAAACTGTTGTTCGTCCCATATTGAGAGACCCCTTTCTTTGGGCTTTGGTGGGACTTGTTGTATTCTCCTTTATTTGGTCTGATTTTCCCAGCATATCCCGCAAAGAAGCTATACTCACAGTCATGACAACCTTGTTTGGGGTGTACTTGGCTTCTCGCTATAGCCTAAAAGAGCAACTACAGATAGTGGCTTGGGCAGCAGGAATAGCAACAGTATTCAGCTTGTTGTATACTCTTGCTTTGCCAGGAGCAGGAATCGAGCAAGGGATTCATGCGGGAGCATGGCGAGGGCCTTTGATGCAGAAAAACCTTTTTGCTCGCTTGACGGTTTTGTGTGCTGTGCCATTAGCATTAGTTCTCAACAGCAATCGCAAATACCGTTATGTTGTTTGGACTGTCTTTGGCATGACAGTTAGTCTAATCCTGCTTTCAACTTCAAAAACGGCTCTGGTAGTGTTTCTCTCTCTGATGATAGTCTTGCCTTTTTATAAGGCTTTGCGGTGGAGCAGCTCTTTTGCTGTTCCCTTCTTGATTAGTGTGGTATTAGTCGGAGCTAGTGCAGGAAGTTGGTTGATGACGAATTGGGTATCTTTCCTTGGTAGTCTTGGTAGAGATGCGACTCTCACCGGTCGTACAGAAGTGTGGGACGCCGTTATTGAGAAAATTTTGGAGCGCCCTTGGTTAGGTCATGGATATAAGGCTTTCTGGCAACCAGGGGGGGGACAAGATTATGTTTGGTATGTATTTCGCATTACGTTTACCCAATCTCACAATGGTTATTTAGATCTAACAGTAGAACTGGGAATAATAGGGTTGTTATTATTTGCACTAAGTTTTATAATGGCCTACTTCAAGGCAATAAATTGGGCACGTACAATTAAAACACCAGAAGGACTTTGGCCATTAGTTTATCTGACATTTATCTTTATGTATAACCAAACAGAAAGTACAACTGTTGCAACTAATTCTTTATTTTGGATATTATACGTTGCAGTAACTCTGTCCCTGAGGCGTGTACAATTAGCCAATACTAGTGAAGAACTCGAAATGTCCCAAAAAGAAAGGCTCGTTGAACTAGCTTGAAAGTTTGTAAATAATTAACATACCGGGTAACCATCTATTACATAAAAAGCCAATGACTTCAGAAATTATAGCCACCAAGCCAGAGATTGTAAGACTACAAGAAGTAGTTAACAAATTGTTAACCACCTCTAGGAAACTCAAGGTTCTTGAGGCTGGTTGTGGCTCTGCTACAGAAATTAAGCTACCAAATGATTCCTATTTTGTGGGTGTGGATATATCAGCGAAACAGCTGGATAGAAATACTGTCGCCCAGGAAAAAATTTTGGGAGATATCCAAACTTACCCGCTACCGAAAAATGATTTTGATGTAATTCTTTGTTTTTATCTTTTGGAACATCTACCCCAACCTCAACTAGCTCTTCAGAATTTTTTACAGGCTATCAAAGAGGATGGGATTATTGTTTTGGCACTCCCTAATGTCTTATCTATCTGGGGCTTAATCACCAAGTTTACTCCTCATTGGTTTCATGTTTGGGTATACAGGAATATCTTTGGGGAAAAACGGGCAGGAACAGATGATTTCGGTCCTTTTCAAACATTTTCCAGGTTTTCTACTAGCCCCAAAGATATCCAACAATTTGCTCTTAGTCATGGCTTGTCCATTGAATATGTGGACTTGTATGAAAATTTTCGCCAAACAGGAATGAGAGAAAAATTTGGTTTCTGGTGGACGATACTTGCAGGGGCAATTAAAATACTTAGTTTTGGTAAGGTTGCCACAGATAATACAGATTATATTCTTGTATTGAAAAAATAGTAATGAATGAAGAATTACATAAGCCTGATCTAGCGATTTTCATCACCTACCTTGATGGTGGTGGGGTTGAGAGGGTATTGCTTAACTTAGCTCGTGGTTTTGTTGAGCAAGGATTAAGCATAGATTTAGTTGTAGCCAAGGCAGAAGGTTCTTTCCTCCCTTTGGTACCACCAGAGGTGCGAGTGGTGGACTTGGGAGCAAAGCGACTGCTCCTGAGTATCCCTGCCCTAGTACGCTACCTACAACAGAATAAACCTCAAGCCCTACTATCAGTTATGGAAGATATTAATGTAGTGGCTCTTTTATCTCGGCAGCTAGCTCGGGTATCTACCCGAGTAGTAGTGAGTGTACACAATACCCTTTCCCAAGAGTCTCAGAGGACGACTCAACTAAAAAAGCGACTGGCTCCCTACTTAGCAAGGTGGTTCTATCCATGGGCTGATGCAGTTGTTACAGTGTCCCAAGGAGCAGCTCAAGATTTGTTGGATTTAGGCTTATCCTCGGAATCTCTGAAAATAATTTACAACCCAGTAGTTACTCCAGAACTGTTCCAAAAATCTCTTGAACCCCTTGAACACCCTTGGTTTAAGTCTGGTTCACCTCCAGTAATTTTAGCTGTAGGACGCTTAGAAGCACAGAAGGACTTTCCGACTTTAATCAGAGCTTTTGCTCAAGTTAGGCAACAAAGTCCTGCTAGATTGATGATTTTGGGTGAAGGGCAAGATAGACCTGCTCTCGAAGCTTTAGTCCAAGAATTAGGTCTAGAGTTAGACGTAGCTTTACCCGGCTTTGTCTATAATCCTTATGCTTATATGGCTAGGGCAGCAGTATTTGTGCTTTCTTCTTTATTTGAAGGACTACCCACTGTCCTCATTGAGGCCATGGCAGGAGGGGCATCGGTAGTATCTACTGATTGTAAGAGTGGACCAGCAGAAATTTTGGAGCAAGGGAAGTACGGCAAATTAGTACCTGTAGGGGATATCAAGGGTATTGCCGAGGCAATTATTAGTACCTTAGAGGAACCTCAAGAGACAGTTTTACTCAAGCAGAGGGCTGGGGATTTTTCACTGGAAAAGGCAGTAAGTCAATATCTACAAGTATTGGAGGTTAGTTAGTAGTTAACCAATGGTTTAGGGAATATCTAATTTGAGCATAAATACTCTCTTCCTCAGTCAATTATATAAAATAGATAAATCAAATGAACAAGCAAAGTAAAGCACTTATTTTAATCAGTTGGTTACAGGGCAAGAAAGAATGGCCTTTCCGTAAAGTTTTCGACAATAGATTTAACAAGGTGGATCTCCTAGAGGTCAATATGCCTACAAATTTTTCGAGTAGACTACAGACGATTCTCAGGGTATGGCCTTGCTATTTCAAGCTTGCTTGGCTGGGCTTTTTACAAGGAAAAAGATATGATGTTTTCATTGACTATACCTGTGTTGCAGGTCTTTTCTTGGGGATTTTTTACAGTTTATTTCCTTTTATTAATCGACCTAAAATCATCCTACTTAAATTCATTTATATTCAACGCCATAATAAGTTTTACGAGAAGTTAAGATACCTGTTTTGGCGTTGGGGACTTACTGCGGTTGATCTCGCTATCTGTCACTCCCGTGCAGAAGCACAAAGACATTCAAACTATTTTCATAGTGAACGCAAAAAATTTGTTTTTGTTCCCATTGGGGTAGATCCATCAAAAGTTGAACAGTTCCGAGTGACAGATCCTGGAGAGGAGTATATTTTAGCAGCTGGCTTTAGCAATCGGGATTATCCCACCTTTCTTAGTGCTGTTAGCAGTATAGACATGCCAGTAGTAATAATTGCTAAAAAATATAACTTAGACGGCTGTAAAATCACCGCTCATGTTCAGGTTTTTTATGATATTTACCGTCAAGAGTACTACACCAAACTTCAAAATGCTGCATTTGTTGTCGTTCCAATTGATGATCCAACGGTTTCTGCAGGGCAGTTGGTGGCACTCGAAGCAATGTACTTTGGCAAACCTGTAATTGCGACAAAAACCCAGGGACTTATTGATTATATAGAAGACGGTTGTTCAGGTGTATTGGTAACTCCTGGGAATGTTGAATCAATGCGAAAGGCTATTCTTGAGTTCAAAAATAATCCGGATCATGCTCGGAATATCAGTGCGACAGGTGAAGCCATTATTAAAAGTAAGTTTAATGTCGAAAACTTTGCAAATACTGTGGCAGATTATGCGGTTGCTGTAATTGAAAAAAATTGAAAGATTTTTCATCTTTTTGTTATCCTAAAATATTGATGCTCTTGAACGATTTATTTTTTGACTTTTGATGACATTTTAATATATTATTATTTCATGATAGACTATCTATCATATCCACTATGTCTTTTGCTTATGGAAACAATCACTCAGGATATAATTCAAAATCTGAAGTACGTCAAGGTATCAAATACCAACCTTGATTTGAGTCATTTTCCCAATTTCATGATTGTGGGTCCCCAACGGACAGGTACGACATGGCTCTACTGGAGTTTAAGACAGCATCCCCAAGTATTTTTCGCTAGACCCAAAGAACTATTCTATTTCAACTTTCTAGATATGCCGGAATTTCCGATGTATCGTTCCAGTGAACTCAGCTGGTACTTAAAGTATTTTGATGAGCATCCCGTAAGGTATCTGTGGAAAAATTTAACCACATTGAAAAATCATGGAGAGTTTTATCGACCAAAAATCAGAGGAGAAGCTACAGCAACCTATGCGGCGATGAAAATAGAGCTGGTTAAAGAGGTAGTTACCCTCAACCCTGATATCAAGATTATTTTAATGATTAGGAACCCTATCCACAGAGCCTGGTCTCATGCCAAAAAAGATTTATTAAAAGAAGCAGGTAAACAATTTTCAGATGTATCAGACCAAGAATTTGAAAAGTTTTTTAATGATCCATACCAGCTATCTTGCAGCCGATATACAGAGATGATTGATAAATGGTCTTCTTGCCTGAAAGCAGGGAACCTATTTATTGGTTTTTACGACGACATCCAAAAACAACCAGAAAAATTACTAATGAATATTTTTAATTTTTTAGAATTACGCAATGATGCCAAATACTATAGGTTAGCACAAACTGTTGTCAACCAAACAGAATCAATAAATATACCAGATAAATATCAGAAAATGCTTGAAGATATTTTTGAAGATGAAATGGATCGACTTAAGCAAAATTTCGGTTTGTCGTGGTAAAACAAATTTAATTCGACCCTGTTTATTGATAGTTGGTAATCGTGATGGATAGTAAACTAATTAAAAATGCAATAAAACCAATTTATGAAAGCCTGAGACAAGTATTCCCTAGCCTCTATTATTTTATTCAGTACTCTCGGGCATCAAACCGAATGGGCAACCTAGCCAAGGAAAGGGATGAACTTTTTCATAAGCTAATAGCTGGAAGTACCAACAAAAAATGTCTGCAAATTGGCGTTAAAGAAGACATGGGGGCCAAATTTGGCCCTAATTGGGTAAGTGTAGATCGTTTTGATATGCGAGATTTTATTGACTTTCATTACGATATACATGATCTAAAATTTGTAGATTCAGAATTTGATGTAGTTGCTTGTATATCTATTTTAGAACATATCCCCTATCCAGAAACAGCGATTAAAGAACTACATAGAGTACTAAAACCTGGTGGAGAAATTTGGATACAACTACCATTCCATTTTCCCTACCATGAAGCCCCAAAAGATTATTGGAGAGCTAGTCCTGATGGATTGAGGATCTGGATGAGAGATTTCCAGGAAATTTTGTGTGGTTCATTCTTATGTACCAGAACTTCTTTGCTAACAAGTACGTTTTTTTATGGGAGTAAGCCTGGAGAATAAGAGAATAGGGAATTGGGAATTGGGAATAGGGAATAGGGAATTGGGAATAGATTAGTTGGTAGGGGCGCGAATCGCTCCTCTTTGACTATTAACTCAGATATTCACCAGTACATAAGAAACAAACAAGCAAAACCCTCTTCCCTTCTGCCTTCTACCTTGTTGCTTAAAATAAATCATCCTTTTGCAAAGATTAATTAAGACCATGAACAAAAAAGTTTATTTAGCATATATAATTAGTTATATACCAGTCAATTTTTTAAGAATATTATTTTATAGAATCTTCTTAAACTACCAAATTTCTGGATCATCTAGAATTGGAATGTTTACGGTGATTACTGTAGACAAAGCTACGATTACCGATAGCAATATTGGCAAGTTTAATCGTTTCTCTGGACCATACACTTTGGAAATTGATGAAGGTAGTACTATTGGCGATAAAAATGATATTGTTTGCGGTGAATGGGTGCTGCAATTTAAAGATGATGGTTACTTAAGAACCTGTAGGTTAGGTAAGAATACAAAAGTAACTAGCTTACATTTTATCGATGTGGCAGGAGGTTTTGAATTAGATGATAACTCTTGGATAGGGGGTCGTCAAAGCCAATTTTGGACTCATGGCCCTAATGCCATTGACAGAGCTATTGCCATCGGTAAGGATTGTTATATAGCTTCCGGGGTTAAATTTGCTCCCGGTACATTAATTGGCAATAGTAATATTGTCGGTCTTGGTAGCGTTGTTACAAAAAAGTTTAATGTCGAAAATAGTTTAATCGTGGGCAGCCCCGCCAAAGTGATCAAGGAAAATTATAATTGGCAAGAACTTTACCTCAAATCCCACAGGGACTCTACTGCTAATCAAGCTTTAGATTAACTTTCATTGAGGAGTTGGTATAAATGTTAGATAACTTTAGGGCAGATGTTGAGCGTTATGTGCTGATGGAAGGGAGGAGCTGGCTCTCTGCTATCTTTACTAGACAAGGATTATGGGCTTCGGCGGAATATAGGTTTGGCCATTGGGTTTTTACTAAAGTTCATCTACCTGTAATGCGACAAATCTTGCTTCTATTGAGCTCAATATGGCACAAACTCATTGAAATGACCACTGGTATTGATTTGCCTAAACAGACCTCTATTGGTAAAGGTCTTTATATTCCTCACTTCGGCGGTATTTTTGTCCACTATACGACTAAAATTGGTGAATACTGTACTTTGGGTCAAGATGTAACCATTGGCTTAGGTGGTAGAGGAGAGAATAAGGGTTGTCCTAAAATTGGTCATCGGGTCTGTATCGGAGCAGGATCTAAAATTATTGGTTCTATCTCTATCGCTGATGATGTAGCGATTGGAGCAAATGCTGTTGTTACTAAAGATTTACCCAATCACGCTGTTGCTGTAGGAATACCGGCTAAGATTATCAGCTATCAGGGTTCTCAGGGTTTGGTTATTTACCCTGAGTAGTAGATTTTAGGTGTTAGGTGTTAAGTTATTCAAGCACAATCTTTTGCTAATCTTTATGCTTTCTAGTGATACCTTTAACATAGCATATTAAGGATGAGCAAATGGAGAGGGCATCAACTTCAGCAATTGGGCTGATTTTAGATTACTTGCATCATGAGGGTGTGCAGTACATTTTTGGCGTACCCGGTGGTCCGCTGACAATGCTTTACCAGGCAATAGCTCAACAAGATAGAATTCAACCAATTCTCGCTAAACATGAGGAGGGTGCAGCTTTCATGGCAGATGGTTATGCTCGCGTTCGGCGAGGTTTAGGAGTCTGTTGCTGTACAACAGGTCCGGGTTCGACAAACGCGCTGACTGGCATTGCTTCCGCTTATGCTGATTCCATACCTGTCTTGTTGTTGACAGCACAGATTTCAACAGCAGCGCTAGGCAAAGGAGCCTCTCAGGAAAGTTCACCGTTTGGGATTGACACAATCGGTTTGTTTAAACATGTCACTAAACTATCTGCAGCTATTCCTCATGAACAAAAGGTAGCAGAACTCACCCAGCGTGCGATAAGAATTGCTATGACTCGACGTTATGGACCAGTGCATCTCAGCATTGCTGGAGATGTTGCTCAGCGACCCTCATCAGCTCCTCTCCTATCCCCTAAGCAGTATCGTCCTGAGCATCGGAGTGTAGATTTAGATGCTTTAACTAAAGCTGCACAATTATTAACAGACCATAAGCAAATTTGCTTTTTAGTCGGACACGGTGTTTACTTATCGGATGCCTCAGAAGCTCTGCAACAGTTGGCTGAGGAGCACAATATTCCTGTCGCCACCACTCCCAAAGCCAAAGGCTCCTTTCCCGAAAATCATCCTCTATCCCTAGGAGTTTTTGGCTATTCTGGTCATCCAAAAGCAGAAAAATATATCTTTTCTGAGGAACTCGATGTTTTAGTAGTTATTGGGAGCAGTTTGGGAGAGGTTCAAACTAATGCTTGGGATTCCCGCCTGATGCCGAGCAAGGCTCTGGTTCAAATCGATATTGACCCAGAAATGATCGGTCTGAACTATCCAATTACTGTTGGCGTTGTTGAGGCACGGTCAGCGGCATCGCCGACCGCACCGTTGAAGCAATGGTGAGCTTAGGCGCCAGCGCCGGTGATACAGTGGCCGTGCTTGGACCGACAATTGCACAGCGCAGTTACGAAGTTGCACCAACCTTCCCCGATAATTTGGCCGGCACTGGGCTCGAGCCCATGGATTTTCTTGTGCCCAGCGAAAATGAAGGGCACTGGATGTTCGACTTGCCAGCTTTGATCAGAGCCCAGCTGTCACAGCTGGTCGGGTCTTGGGAGGTCATGGACCAAGATACGTACAGCCAAGAATCGCTGTTCTTTAGCTACCGCCGCGCCACGCACCGCAGTGAGCCAGACTATGGACGTCAAATCAGTGGAATTTGCCTGCATGATTAAAGCACCGGTACGCAAATAAGCCGAAATAGCGATACTTGTGCCTGACTATGACCAGGCCATCGCGCACTATGTCGGTGAGCTGGGGTTCAGCCTGATT
>JAAHGR010000262.1:7198-9990 GCA_010672425.1 Symploca sp. SIO2E6 | reverse complement strand
TAAACAAAGCAGTTCTAATAGCTTCATCTATTAAATTGTACTGATATTGCTTACCTTTTAACTTGGCTTCTAAAACTAACATCGGCTCGACCTGTTGACGATAAATAAAATCTAGTACAATATGGTTGATAAATGCAAGATATTGACCAGAAACTTATCAAAACTTTACAAATGACAAGTAGATACCGACATAAAACAACATCAGTGACTTTGCTCAATTACCACTTTGTTTGGATTCCTAAAAGGCGCAAAAAAGTGCTTGTAGGTGATGTTGCTAAACGATTAGAAGAATTGTTGCAGGAAAAAAGCAACGAACTAGATTGCAAAATCATAGCTCTTGAAATTATGGAAGACCATGTTCATTTATTTCTTTGTTGCCCACCAAATTTAGCACCAGACCAAATAATGTTTAGATTGAAGGGATATACTTCAAGAATACTAAGACAAGAATTTCCACATTTATTAAAACTTCCTTCAATGTGGACTAGAAGTTATTTTTGTGGAACTGCTGGTGATGATAAGAGTGAGACAATCAAAAAATACATTGCGAATCAAAAAACAAGATAGACTGCACCTAAAGGTGCTACGCATTCATCCCACACCTAGAAGGAGTGGGCTTTCTGCTTCAATTACTGTAATTTTTAGTTCTATATATAGACTAACATTTTTCCTGTCCTAAGCTATGGCTATTCGACTTACTAACCTCACCCTGCTGATTAGTTTCTTGTTACCTCTGGCAGCTGACAACAGCTGGGCAAATACACTTCAAAAGCAAGGAACAGGGAAAAGAATGGTTTCTTCCCCCCATCTCCCTTGTCCTCCCCATCGGGTGAGCGAAAAAATGAGTGGGGAAACGATTCAGCAGACGCGGAGACGCGAGACGCACCAGACGCGGAGAATGGAAATCCCACCTCATATTTCGTTCACCCCTCCCCATCTTCCTTCAACAGGGCCTGCCTCCCTACAACAACCCCCTCACCTCCTGGCTCGTATCCTCTCTGGACAGGCAGTTGTAGCGATTGCACCAACTGGACAAACCCTTGCTGGCGTTACCGGTAACAATCAAATTACTCTGTGGAATTGGCAAACTGGTGCTAAACTTCGTACTCTTACCGGTCATTCCCTACCGATTTTGTCCCTTGCCATTAGTCCTAACGGTAAATTACTAGCTAGTACAGGTCATGACCAACGAATTAAAATTTGGCAGATAGACACTGGTGAAGAAATTAGCACCCTGGTAGGTCATACTAAATGGATAGAAGCGATCGCTATTAGTCCCGATGGGCAAACTTTGGTTAGTGCAGGTGGTGATAAAACGATTAAAGTGTGGAATCTGAGCAATATTGCTCGGTTAAGCAAAGTTAAGGGCAAAGACCGGCAGGGAAGTGCTTATCCGAGTAGCATTGATAGCCTGGGAGAAGTTCACTCCCTGAGGCAAACGATAACAGGAAACCAAGGCAGCATTTACTCTGTTGCCATCAGTCCGAATGGAGAAATCCTGGCTACTGGTAGCTGGGATAAAATTAAACTCTGGAACCTCAACACTGGCGAAGAACTTCGCACTCTGACTAGTCCCACCTTTGGCGTCAACTCTCTTGCTTTTAGTCCTGATGGACATATTCTCGTCAGTGGTAATGGCGATCGCACGATTAATTTGTGGGAAGTATACAATGGTAGGCGTCGGCGCACCCTCAATCGTCATTTGGCTGGGGTAAGTTCGGTTGTGGTTAGTCCCGATGGACAAACCCTTATCAGTGGAGGCTTGGATAACACGATCAAAATGTGGAACTTGAACACAGGAGAGGAACTCCGTTCTTTTCCTCGGCAATCAAGTATTATTGAATCCATCGCCATCACTCCCGATGGACAAACCCTCGCCAGTGGTGGCTGGGGTAACATTATTAAACTCTGGAATCTAACTACCGGTCAAGAAATTCGTACTATGGCGTTTCCATCTGGGTCATCAATACTGAATGGTTTCTAAAAGGGAATTGGGAATTGGGAATTGGGAATTGGGAATTGGTAATTGGGAATTGGGAATTGGGGATTGGGAATTGGGAATTGGGAATTGGGAATTGGGAATTGGGAATTGGGAATTGGGAACAGGGAAACGAATACAATCCCTCAGGCATTAATCTCAAATTCAAGTAACGAAAATTACTAAAATTTTGATGTAACGAGCCTTTTGTTGCCCTATTCCCCATGCCTAGAGCGTCGGTCTATTACTCGATATTGACAAAAGTAACATGCTGTGTATGCAAGGAAACACTCGCTTAGGGCGAAGCATTCGCAGGGTAATTTATCGCGATTGCTTTCAGCACCAGCGAAGCTGATCGCTTACCATTGATTGGTGCGAATGCTTCGCCCCTACAGTATGTATATTTTGTCTCATTTGTCAAGGACTTCTACTGGACCGACGCTCTAGGGCGAAATTCAGAATTCATAAATTTGAATTTTGAATTAATTTGACCCTCTCTACAGACCATCCTGTTAATTGTGCCACCCGTTCCACCTCACACCCAGACTTTAACAACTCACGCGCTGTATTCGCTAGGGCTACTTCTGCTTCGGTTAGCGCCAGTTCAGCTTCCCTTCGCCCAAGTTCAGCTTCCCTTCGCCGTTGTTCTACATCCTGACGAATTTCGAGCAACTCACCTGTTTGGGAGTCGCGAAATCTTAAATCACCATAGATCAAGCATAACTCTAGTCCCAAGGTTTCACTGTACAACGTAATATCACTCGGAGAAACCATCTCACCTGTAATCGGCTGATATTCTCCATCTACCAACCGC
>JAAHGR010000262.1:0-7188 GCA_010672425.1 Symploca sp. SIO2E6 | reverse complement strand
GTCGCGAAATCTTAAATCACCATAGATCAAGCATAACTCTAGTCCCAAGGTTTCACTGTACAACGTAATATCACTCGGAGAAACCATCTCACCTGTAATCGGCTGATATTCTCCATCTACCAACCGCAACCCTTGCAATATTGGATTGAGATAATGTCCCGATGGATCGTACTGAAAATATTCTAATACGTTTAACAAGCGATAGATATCTGGCTTGATTTTTTGGTCTTTTTCCTGGGTGGTTTCTGAAGTAATCTCTAAAACGAAATCTGGAGTAATTCCTCCCTCTTCCCAGACCTTATAACTATCTCGTTTCCGTTTGCGGACTCCTTTGACCACATAGACATCTGGTGATACAGAAGCATTTTTATTGCCTCGTTCGTAATAAATAAAAGAGTTAGCCGAGACATAGACATCTGATAGGTGCTGAAAATAGGCTTGTAATGACCTAACACTGTCAATCATCAATTCTCGTGTGATATCGCTTTCAGCCATTGGTTCACCATCGCTGCTGGGGTATTCTATTTCTTCTAGTTGCAATTGAGGTAAGCTGACCATGGCTGGTATTTCTCTTGAGAAACTAGGGAATTGGGAATTGGGAATTGGGAATTGGGAATTGGGAATAAGCTGATGTGCAGCTAAATTGTATAATGGGAAAATGGGAAAATGTTGTAGTGCGTAAGCGATGCTAGCGCGTAGCGCAAACATCTTGCTCGCTAGTATTATACAAATTAAATGCGTAACAACTTAGAATTGTTTCTTACATTCAATTGGGGGCGCAAAGCGTTCCGAGGCGAGCTATTAAGTGAAGCCTTAGCCTTTTAGATTGTAGCAGAAGCTGGGAAAAATCAGCCCGGGCAAGATATGCCTACCGAACGGGGAGGGCGATCGCACTCAACCAATAACTCATATCATGTCCGCCTAATCGCTGACGAGAAAAACTTCTCCGCGTCCCCGCGTCCCCGCGTCTGGAGCGTCAACCTTAATGATAAGTGTTCAACCAGACATGATATCACTTTTGCTCAAGCTGGAACTGTGAGTTATAATAAAGGACTGTAGAAAATTATCAAAAAGCCTGGGATAGCCTTGGAGGTGTGATTGTCGAAATTTTTGTTAAAAGTTCTCTGGTTAGATGAGAACGTAGCACTAGCTGTAGATCAAGTAGTGGGCAAAGGCACTAGTCCCCTAACCTGTTACTTTTTTTGGCCACGGAATGATGCTTGGCAGCAGCTGAAAGATGAGATGGAAGCCAAGCACTGGATTGCCGAAGTAGATCGTGTTGAGCTACTCAATAAGGCAACGGAAGTGATTAACTATTGGCAAGAGGAAGGTAGGAACCGTCCGATGAATGAAGCTCAAGCTAGGTTCCCGGAAGTTACTTTTACCGGCTGCGCCTAGTTAGGTGTTAGGTTAGTTTTCTTTGAGGAAACCACTTAAATCCTGTAGTAAAGACGCGCCAACAGCCCTTCTGGCATCATCATCAAGGCAGGCGCGTCTTTACAATGTAGGACATAATAAAGGTATGTGTGCCGGTTCTGTATTATACCGCACCACCAGCGGCTTGAAAGCGGGCACGAGCTTTTTTCATCGCCTTATTTGCCTGGATTTTCTCCTGGCGATCCTCACCGCTTTCGGCTTGGTCAAGACGAATCTGTGCTTCTTCTAAAGCTTTTCTGGCTGCGTCTTTATCAATAGTTTCTCCTCGTTCAGCAGCATTGACGAGAATTGTCACTTCGTTGTCTTCGACTTCTGCAAATCCACCCATCAGAGCGATGGGTACCCAGTCTTTTCCTGGACGGACTCGCATGACACCGATGTCCAGAGCCGTCAACAGGGGAGCATGACCGCTTAAAATACCTAGTTGACCAGTGGTGCTAGGCAGGATTACTTCTTCAGCTTCGGAATCCCAGAGGATTTTGTCTGGGGCAACTACACGAATAGTTAAGGTCATTGGTTAGTTGTTGGTTATTGGTTGTTGGTTTTTATAGCGTTTCTTATTGGAAAGAGGTACTTGCGTGCTTGGTTTTTGGGAATGGGGAATGGGGAATAGGGAATAGGCATTCTTCAAGTTAGATGTACCTCAAACCAACAAAGAGAATTGCTAGAGTGATGGCTCTCCCGTACTTGTGGTGGAAACTCCGGTATTTCTGAGGTGCTTCCAAGGGAAAGATATTTCTGTGCTCCTTTCTCTGTAACGAGCACAGAAATGATAACCTCAGCTTATCAACATTAGTCCGGGAGAGCCCTTGGGTTAAGTCTTACTCTTAATTTTCTCAGCTTTAGCGATCGCTTCCTCAATATTACCTACGAGGTAGAAGGCTTGCTCAGGCAGATCGTCTAATTCCCCTTTGAGGATCATTTGGAATCCTTTGATAGTCTCTTCTAACTTTACATACTTACCAGGAGAACCAGTAAATACTTCTGCGACAAAGAAGGGTTGGGACAAGAAGCGCTCAATTTTGCGAGCACGAGCCACCGTCAGTCGGTCATCTTCCGACAATTCATCCAAGCCTAAGATCGCGATAATGTCTTGGAGTTCCTTGTACCGTTGTAGGGTTGATTGTACAGCACGAGCCGTGCTGTAGTGTTCTTCGCCCACAACACTGGCTTGCAGCATGGTGGATGTGGAATCTAGAGGGTCAACTGCAGGATAAATTCCCTTAGACGCCAAACCACGAGATAGTACAGTAGTACCATCTAGGTGAGCAAAGGTAGTAGCTGGAGCCGGATCAGTCAAGTCATCCGCAGGTACATAGACAGCTTGGATGGAAGTAATCGAACCTTCAGTAGTAGAAGTAATCCGCTCTTGCAGTTCACCCATTTCAGTAGCTAGGGTTGGCTGATATCCCACCGCAGAAGGCATCCTGCCCAACAGCGCTGATACTTCAGAACCTGCTTGCACAAACCGGAAGATGTTGTCGATAAACAGCAATACGTCTTGCTTACTGACATCCCGGAAATATTCAGCCATGGTCAAAGCTGCAAGACCAACACGCATCCTAGCACCTGGTGGCTCGTTCATTTGACCATAAACTAGGGCAATTTTAGAGTTACCGAGATTCTCTTCATCGATTACCCCTGACTCTTTCATTTCGTTGTAGAGGTCATTTCCCTCACGGGTGCGCTCACCCACACCACCAAACACGGATACTCCACCGTGGTTGATAGCAATGTTGTTGATGAGTTCCATCATGATTACGGTTTTGCCCACACCAGCACCACCGAATAGACCAATTTTGCCGCCGCGTCGATAGGGAGCCAACAAGTCTAATACCTTGACACCCGTTTCAAAAACGGAGGGACTGGTCTCCAACTCAGTTAGTTTAGGAGCAGACCGGTGAATCGCGGACTTTTCTTCAGTGTTGACTGGTCCACGATTATCAACCGTGTCACCCAAGACGTTGAAAATCCGGCCTAAGGTAGCTTGACCAACAGGTACACGAATAGGGGAACCAGTATCAAGAACTTCCATTCCCCTGACTAAACCATCTGTACCACTCATGGCAACGGATCTTACTTGGTTGTCACCTAGTAGTTGTTGCACTTCGCAGGTAACAGAGACATCCTGTCCTGCCTCATTTTTACCTTCAATTTTCAAGGCATTGTAAATTTGTGGCATGTTGCCGCTGGAAAACTCGGCATCGACGACTGGGCCGATGATTTGAGTAATAACCCCAGTGTTTGTCTTTTCTATGGTGCTGACCATACTCCGTGCTTAATAAGTTTGATAAGAGTGGTTTTTACCGATAATGTTGAACGGTAGGTCTGGTATTAAATCTTAACAATAAATACCGTTTTCTAGCTTATCACCCATGGGGATCGCAGTGTAGGTTTCTGCTGAGTTAAGGGAAAATGGAGAGGAGAAGGGAGACAAGGAGGACAAGGAAGACAAGGAAGATGGGGGAAAGAAAAAGTAAGCGATTACCGAGCAGTATTGACCTATAATACCAAATCTGGTTTAGATACCCCCGTTTTAAGGAAACCGCCAGAACCCTGTAGAGACGTTGCATGCAACGTCTCTACAGGGTGGGTTATAACAGGTTTGTGTATACCGGATTTGGTATTACCTAACACCTAACACCTAACACCTAACCTATGTTTGGTCTGGACAATCTGATCAATTTGCTCTTCGACTCGGCTAAGGAGAATCTTAGCCGCAACGCAAGAATTATCTGGCTACTGAAGCAACTCCATCTCGATCCGGATCATCCCCCGGAAGACTTTACTGGGGTCTATCAATATGCCCTGGTAGAATACGGGGTAGGTAAGCCTCGTCCAGTGCTAGAGATTTTCCGCCAAACTGAAATTCAGCAACTGTTTCGTTCGGCTCTGGAGCAAAATAACCCTGGGATGCTCCTCCAGAAGGGAGAAGCCTTTCTGGCTGAGCATCCATTGCAAACGGAACTCCAGGCGAACAACATTGATGTACGCCGGGAGTTTTTCCAGTTTGCCGTTATCTTTATCGAAGTTGCCAAACGCACCCGCACTCCGGCAGAAATTCTCACTAACCAAAAACTGTCATCCCTCCATAGGCAGATTGGTAGTTTGCAAGAACGCTTGAACCGCCTGCCGACTTTGGAAGGTATGCGGACGGAAATTGCTCGACTAGCAGCTCAAACGACTCCAGCTTTACCGGGAGCAGATTCCAGTGCAGAGCAATGCCAAGCCTTGGCGCTAGCTGAACAAATGCGCGGCTGGTTCGAGACTCTAGGTTATCGCTTTGAATCCTATGAAGTCTGGGCAACTAATTATTTTGAATGGATTATCAATATCTCGGTTTGGCGGAGTCGCTATATTCGGATTTTGGTGCGGGGGGTGGATGGAGAAGTCGGACTCGCGGATGTTCAGGCTTTACAACAATCCGTAAATAACCAACAAACTGACGAAGGCTGGCTAGTGACGGCTCGTCGTATTGCTCGTGTGGCTCGTGAGCAAGTGGCTAAACCGGAAAACGAGCATCTCGGTTGCTATACTTTTGATGAACTCCTTGATCAAGATGCGGACTTTAGTGGTTACCTCGGCTGGTTGGAACAGGAAATTGAGCAACGAGGTATCGATCAGAAATATGTACCCTTAGCTTGTATCAAAGAAGAGATCGATCCAGTTACCCGCCAGCGCCTTGGTATCAGCCGCTATGAACAGCAGGATGGTTGGATCGATGGCTACATCGATTTGTGGTTAGCAGATCCAGCCAAGGAACATATTTCTATTTTAGGAGAGTTCGGTACAGGAAAAACCTGGTTTGCCCTGCACTATGCTTGGCAAGTACTTCAGGACTATCGCAAGGCTCAGCAACGGGGGATTGAGCGTCCCCGTCTGCCGTTGGTGATTCCCCTGCGAGATTATGCCAAAGCCATCAGTGTGGAATCCCTCTTTTCCGAATTCTTCTTCCGCAAACACGAAATTCCGATTCCCGGCTACTCAGCTTTTGAACAACTCAACCGCATGGGTAAGCTGCTGCTGATTTTCGACGGTTTCGATGAAATGGCGGCTCGCGTTAATCGCCAGCAAATGATTAACAACTTTTGGGAATTGGCAAAGGTAGTAGTGCCTGGTGCTAAGGTGATCCTTACCTGTCGCACAGAGCATTTCCCGGAAGCGAAGGAGGGACGTGCCTTACTGAATGCGGAATTACAAGCTTCTACCAGGGATTTGACC
This sequence comes from Symploca sp. SIO2E6, assembly GCA_010672425.1. Taxonomy (GTDB): domain Bacteria; phylum Cyanobacteriota; class Cyanobacteriia; order Cyanobacteriales; family Coleofasciculaceae; genus Caldora. Next base: position 1,530 of record JAAHGR010000262.1, on the reverse strand, counting down.
GGGGAAACACCTCAGTTTGAGGTGCTGGAGTTGGAGAAATTTAATGATGAGCAAATTCGCCAGGTGCTCTCATTTCAGGCACAACCTGCCACCGTTGAGCAAATTATGGGTAATGCCCAACTGCTGGATTTGGCTCGTCGTCCAGTATTAACAGAGTTAATTTTGGAAGCGCTGCCGGATATTGAAGCGGGTAAGCCGGTGGATATGTCCCGGGTATATTTATATGCCGTGCGTCATAAGATGGAACGGGATATTAAAGCCGAACGCACATTTACCTCAATGGCGGATAAGCTTTATTTCCTCTGCGAGTTATCTTGGGAAATGCTGTCAACGGATCGGATGAGCATCAATTATCGAGAATTTCCCGATCGCCTTCGTAAATTATTTGGTGCTGTGGTGGAGGAAGAGAAGGATCTCGACCATTGGCATTATGACATGATGGGGCAAACAATGCTGATTCGTAATGCTGAGGGGGATTATACTCCTGCTCATCGATCGCTGTTGGAATTTTTTGTTGCCTATAAGTTGGCAGCGGAATTAGGCTTATTAGCTGATGACTTTGCTGAAATTGCCAACCCAAGCTACTTTACTGAGTCCGCTGATTTATCTTTAACCTTTGGCAAGATGCCTTTGAGCAAAGCAGTTTGTGATTTAATCTTGCCGATGTTGGCTCCCAAAGCAAAAATGAGGCAGAAGTTATTAGAAATTGTCCTCAAAACCAAACAAAAAGCCGTCAGCGCAGTGAACTTTACCGGCGGCAATGCCGTTACTCTCTTATTAAAGATAGACCCTTTAGCCCTTAGCCGACAAGATTTAAGTCAAACCGTTATCTTAGGTGCTGATTTTACCCATGCCTATCTCCCAAATGTCAGCTTAGTTGAGTCAGATTTGACCTATTCTAGTTTTGCCAATAGTTTTGACTCTATTCAGGCTGTCGCCTATAGTCCAGATGGCAGAATTTTTGCAGCAGGCGATCGTAATGGTAGCACTCGGTTATGGGATATTCAAAGTCAAAAAGAAATTGCTATTTTGCACAGATATTTTGAACACGATAGCCATAGATCCTGGATTAGGAATCTTGTATTCACCCACAACGGTCAAAAATTGATCACTTCTTGCAGAAAAGTAATCGATATCTGGGATGTCAATAAGCACATTCGCTTGAAGACTTTAACCGGTAATTCTAGTCAGATTTCCAGTCTTGTGGTAAATGCTGATGATTCTCTAATTGTTAGTGGAAGCAGTTCTCCAGAGCCAGTAATTAAAGTCTGGGATCTTGAGACTGGACAGTGCTTAAAAACTTTGAGGGGACATTCTGACTCAGTACGAACCATTGCTATTTTAAGCACTGGAGAAAAAATTATCAGTGGTGGTGCCAGTAAAGATTGCTCGATCAAAGTCTGGGATATCCAGAGTGGAGAATGTCTACAAACCTTAGTTGGGCATACAGATTCAGTTCGCTCGGTTGTCATCGCTCCTAATCAAAGAACAGTTTTCAGTAGCAGCTTTGACAAAGCTATCAAAGTTTGA
>JAAHGR010000261.1 GCA_010672425.1 Symploca sp. SIO2E6 | reverse complement strand
TGCCTGCGTCAACCCGTACTGTTAGGCTATCTAGCTAGTGGTTTAATCGTTGGTCCGTTTGGACTAGAACTGTTGAGGGAACAAGAACAGATTAAAGCCTTAGCAGAAATTGGCGTCGCTTTCCTGTTATTTGCCCTTGGTGTCGAATTTTCCCTCGCCGAACTCAAACGAGTCAAAGATATTGCCATCAAAGGCAGTTTACTCCAAATCGGTCTGACGATCGCTCTGGTGGCGCTGTTGGCTACTCTGATGGGGGAAAAACCAACTCAGGGTATATTTCTGGGAGCCATACTCTCTCTCTCTTCCACTGCTGTAGTTCTCAAAACCCTTACGGAGAGAGGAGAAGTCAATACTCTACATGGTCAAGTAATGCTGGCAATTTTGATTGCTCAGGACTTGGCATTAGGTTTGATGTTAGCCATGTTACCGGCCCTTAATCAACCGGAAAACATTGCTTCGGCTTTATTTGCCGCTTTGCTCAAAGTACTACTCTTTTTGAGCGCTGCTTTCGCTGTGGGGAAATGGTTAGTTCCCCCTGCCATCAAACATATAGCTGCTACCGAAAATAGTGAACTCTTCCTGCTTAGTGTGATTGCTCTGTGTTTAGGGGTTGCTCTAATTACCGCTAGACTAGGTTTGTCCATTGAGATGGGGGCATTTGTCGCTGGTTTAATGATTGCCGAGATTGATTATGCCGATCAAGCCTTAGCGAAAATTTTGCCCCTACGAGACACTTTTGCCAGTCTCTTTTTTGCTTCCATCGGTATGCTAATCGACCCCGGAGTGCTTCTAGAAAACTTCGGCCTAATTTTAGGTCTAGTGATCCTGGTAATGCTGGGCAAGGCAACGATAATTTTACCAATTGTGCTGAAATTTGGCTACTCATTTAAAACAGCAGTTGTTACTAGCTTAGGTCTCAATCAGATTGGGGAGTTTTCTTTTGTCTTAGCCTTAGTGGGGTTAGAAATGGGATTTCTGGCAGAGGAGGAGTACCTGTTGTTGTTGGGAACTACGGCAATTACTTTAGTGTTAACCCCGGTAGCACTGAGATTTTCGCCCCGTCTAGCAGAGAAACTTGCCAATTTACCATTGCTAGCGAACTACCTACGTCAATTTCGGGACACCAAAGCCCTATCCATTCCCGAAACCATTCGCAATCATGTGGTGGTAGCTGGTTACGGCAGAGTAGGGCAAGTAATCGTCAAGATCCTACGCAATCAGGGACACCCAGTACTAGTTATTGAGAATAGTGAGGCAGGAATCAAACAATTACAGTTAGAGCAAATTCCCTATATTTTCGGGGATGCTGATTCCGAATTAGTCTTAGAGAAAGCCTATCTTGAAAAAGCTAAAGCCTTAGCCATTGCCCTACCGGATCCTACTAGTACCCGATTGTTGCTCAAACGGGCACTCAAATTAGCACCAGAATTAGATGTGGTTGCCCGTTCCCACAGTAACAGGGAAATCGATGTCCTTACCCAACTTGGAGCACAAGAGGTAGTACAACCAGAATTTGAGGCAGCACTGGAGATCGGCTCCCATGTGTTGACAACTTTGGGAGAAAGCCAATGGATAATCCAATCAGTAATTAATACGATTCACACTGAGCGCTACCAGAGTATCCTTCCGGAAAGGAGCATCAGTTTGATGCCACCAGAACTCAGTGATACTGCTAGGGAAATGCATAGCGAGTGGGTAAGTATAGATGCTGCCTCTTCTTTAGATGGAGTTACCCTAGCTGCGGCGAATATCCGCAACCTTACAGGAGTGACGGTGATGGCGATTCAACAAGGAGATAAGAGATTGTATTACCCGAAAGCTCAGACAATTCTGCACTCAGGAGATAAATTGTTAGTGGTAGGAGAGCCGGAAGAAGTGGCAGCTTTACGAGAGTTGATCAAAGGGGAGTAATAAATGTAGTGCGAGCAAGATGCTCGCACTACATTTATCTGTTTGTGGTGAGATATTCCCATTCCCAATTCCCAATTCCCAATGCGATTGCCTTCGGCAACAGCAAAGCTGATCGCACCAAAATATTTTTTTCTACATTCTACATTACACCCATGTCTCAAGCGATTTTTTCTCATAACGGTCAAATAAAACCATCCGATGCAGCGGTCATTTCTGTAAGTAATATCGAGTATGCTTACGGTTTTGGTGTCTACGAGAGTATGAAGCTCAGGAAAGGTATCTTATACTTTTTAAGTCAACATGTCCAGAGACTGTTACAATCAGCTCAAGAAATTGAACTAGAACACCCGTTCACTACCGAGGAAATTGCGAGTTGGATTCAAACTCTGGTCAATAACCTAGACACTGACTCCTGCAACCTGAAAATCTTGCTGATTGGCAGTAAACAACCAGAAGATTGTAGTCTTTATATTATACCTTTGGCTCCCCTATATCCTGACCGCAAACTTTACAAAAAAGGTGCTAAAGTCATTTGCTTCCCTTACGAGCGTTGGAAGCCCAACAGCAAAAGTTTAAATATGCTGCCTAGTTATTATTATTACGGCAAGGCCAAACAAGTTGGTTGTTATGACTGTTTGTTTGTTGATAACCATGGTTTTATTTGCGAAGGCTCTCGCACTAACTTTTTCTGTATTAAGGAACAGACATTGTATACACCACCCCTAGCTAAAATATTGGAAGGGGTTACTTATCAAACGATTATCCATGTAGCTAAGCAAAATGGTTATCAAGTTGTTGAGCAAGATATTAGACCCGAAGAGTTACCTAACTATGAGGGGGCATTTTTAAGTAGCACTAGTTCTAAAATTATGCCTCTGAGGCAGATCGATGAGTTTGCATTCGACAGTATATCGGAAAGCTTAAAGGAGTTGATGCAGCTTTATAATGTTTTTCTGGAAGAATGTCAGGGGGAATTTAGATTTTAGATTTTAGATTTTAGATTTTAGATTGAGTTTTTGTGTAATATAAGCTATCATGTTAATTGCAAAGAGTCAAGTAATATTGCACCTTTTTCTAAATTATACATTCTAAATTATACATTCTAAATTCTCATCGTGGCTAAGTCAGAAACATCAAAATCAGAAACTACTGCATTGTCTCGGACACCTTTGTTTGAGCTGGCAGTAGAACAGAAGGCTCGGCTAACGGCTTTTGCCGGTTGGGAAATGCCAGTGCAATACAGTAGTATTTCTACTGAACATAAAGCAGTACGCACTTCTGCGGGGATGTTTGATATCTCCCATATGGGTAAATTTGCCTTTAGAGGTAAACAGCTGCGGGAGCAATTACAGCATTTAGTACCGTCGGATTTAACTCGGTTGTCGGTGGGTGCAGCTCAGTACACTGTTTTGTTGAATCCTCAAGGTGGTATTATCGATGATATTATCTTCTACTACCAGGGTGAAGACGAGACTGGTGAGCAGCGGGGTATGATGATTGTCAATGCTGCAACTCGTACTAAAGATAAAGCTTGGATCGTGGCTAATTTGGAAGCTACTCCGGTTAATTTGCAAGACCTTTCTAAAGAAAAAGTCTTAATTGCTCTCCAGGGTCCCCAAGCAGTTAGCCAGCTTCAGTCCCTGGTTCCAGCAGATTTAACCGAAGTTAAAGCTTTTGGACATTTAGAAACAACTATATTAGATCAGCCTGCTTTTCTGGCAAGGACAGGCTACACAGGAGAAGATGGATTTGAGATGATGGTAGGACCAGAGGTAGGGGTTCAACTATGGCGTCATCTCCTGAATGCTGGTGTCATTCCCTGTGGCTTGGGAGCTAGAGATACCTTGAGGTTGGAAGCAGCTATGGCACTTTATGGACAGGATATCAATGATACAACTACTCCCTTAGAAGCTGGTTTGGGTTGGTTGGTTCACCTCGATACTAAAGGTGAGTTTATCGGACGCTCAGTGCTGGAGCAACAAAAAGCAGCTGGAGTGGAAAAACGCTTGGTGGGTATTGCCATGCAGGGTCGTCATATTGCTCGTCACGGTTACCCGATAATTTCTGAAGGACAAAAGGTAGGGGAAGTTACTAGTGGTACATTAGCACCAACTCTCGGCCAAGCGATCGCTTTGGCTTATGTTCCCTCCCAGTTGGCTAAAATTGGACAGCAATTAGAAGTAGAAATCCGCAACAAGACTTATCCGGCAACTATCGTCAAAAAACCCTTTTATCGCTCAAAAAATAAGTAATGAGTAATGAGTAATGAGTAATGAGTAATGAGTGATGAGTAATGAGTGATGAGTAATGAGTGATGAGTAATGAGTGATGAGTGATGAGTAATGAGTAATGAGTAATGAGTAATGAGTAATGAGTGATGAGTAATGAGCAGTAGTAGGACTTCAGTCCAAAGGGATCTACCTACTGCCTCCTGCCTCTTTTATAATTTTCTCTGAAAGTATAAAAATATACGAAAATAGAGCTTATTTTCCTGCAAAAAACACATAATATTGTAAGGAGAGGTAGGAGCAATTGAAGATTGAAGATTTTAGATTTATTCCCTAAATAAATTTAGGTGCTTGTGACCGTTTTAATTCTAAAATCTAAAATCTAAAATCTAAAATCTTTCTGGTCACATCAACCAAGATATGGAGGCAGCGTTGCTCTCTCATAACATCCCTTGAGGTGATAATGGGGGACTCTACGCCGATTTATTAGATGAAATTCCCTCAATGGTGCGTTAGTAGGTCAAACTTATTTATTTCTCTGGCAGAAGCGATTGCTGGGGGAGTAATGGTATTTCATCCTACTTTTTCAGTATTAGCTCAACCCATTATTACCCCAGCTGCTGATGGTACAGGCACGAATGTTACTCTTGACGGTAACCAATTCAACATTGACGGAGGCAGTGTTTCTGGAGACAGCAGGAATCTGTTTCACAGTTTTGCTCAATTTGGACTCTCTAGCAGTCAGATTGCTAACTTTCTAGCTAATCCCCAGATTCACAATATCCTGGGACGAGTTGTGGGTAATGATCCCTCAGTGATTAATGGTCTTATTCAAGTTAGTGGTGGCAATCCTAACTTATTCTTGATCAATCCGGCAGGGATTATTTTTGGTGCTGATGCTCGTTTAAATGTCCCTGGAGATTTTTTTGCTACTACTGCTACAGGTATTGCTTTCGGTGAGGATAATTGGTGGGAAGTTTTCGGTAGTAATGACCACCAAAACTTAACTAGTGATCCTACTGCCTTTGCCTTTAACCTGTCTCAACCGGGAATTATTATCAATCATGGCAATTTGGCGGTATCAGAAGGGCAAAATTTAACCTTACTTGGTGGTAGTATCATCTCTACGGGACAACTGAGTGCGACAGAGGGAAATCTGGTTGTCGCTGCTGTGCCGGGAGAAAACTTAGTTAGGATTAGTCAACTGGGAAATGTGTTGAATTTGGAGATCGAACCCCTAAAGGATAGTTCAGGACAAATACTACCAATTAATCCCATAGATTTACCAACTTTGCTGACGGCTAATCCCATAGCAGATTCCACTAGGTTGGTAGTGAACTCTGATGGCACAGTGGAGTTAAGCGGTTCTGGCTTCCCTGTTGAGAATGGTGATGTGGTTGCTCATCAACTAACAGCACAAACAGCAGTATTATCAGCTACTAATAATCTAACTTTGGTGGAAAGTAAGTTACATACTACTGGAGATTTAACCCTGTTAGCTGATGATACTGTCCAAATTCGGGATAGTATAACCAATCCCTTTATTGCTCAGGCTGGGGGAGATCTCTTGATTGAGGGCAAGAATGAAGTTGATATTCTCGCACTGAATTATGCGGATCAGGCTTTTGTGAGTGAGGGGGACTTAACCTTAGTTAGTGATGGTGTTGTGTCTGGAGATTCTCATTTCAAAAGTAGAGGGGATTTTGCTATCCTAGACTCGTTGGGTAAACCGGGGAATTTTGTCAGTCGCTATGACCCGATTATTAGCTCTGAGGGCAATGTTTTTTTTGGCAATTATACCGGAGTAGCACTCAAAGTTGAAGCGATCGGTAGCATTTTTGGTGGCAATATTACTATTACCGGACCAGATCAAACGGGAGCAATTCCCATAACAGACCCTCATTTCGAGATTTTGACCACTAGTTCAGCAGTAGTTTTGCAAGCAGGCAAAACTGTTTTAGATAATGCTCCTACTCCTCCCCAAACTAATGCCGGAGGAACTATATTCAACTCTACCACTTGGCTCGCTTTGCCAGGAAGCATTGCAGTTGACTCGATTACCACTAATGGAGGACCAGTAATTTTAGAGGCGGTGGGGAACATTACCGATAACTCTACAGGTGTCGGTCTTAGCTTAGCTAATGTCGGTAATGTAGAGATTACTAGCAGCAATGGTGCGATAAATTTAGATAATCTCAATAACGGCGGCAATCTTACCATCAACGCACAACAGGATATTGACCTGGGTGATGTCCAACAGTTTGGAGATATTGATCTTACTAGCAGTGAAGGTGCAGTAAATTTAGCTACTCTCCAAAATGGGGGCAATCTCACCATCTCCGCACAACAGGATCTTAACCTGGATGAGGTCCAACAGTTTAGAGATATTGAGCTAAAGAGTGAGGTGGGAGACATTACCGATAACACCACAGGTTTTGGTCTTAGCTTAGCCGATGTCGGTAATGGGTCGATTACCAGCAGCAATGGTGCGGTAAATTTAGCGACTCTCCAAAATGGCGGTAGTCTCACTATCTTCGCACAACAGGATCTTAACCTGGATAATGTCCAACAGTTTGGGGATATTGAGCTAAAGAGTGTGATTGGGGACATTACCATTGGCGATGTCGATAGTTCCTCTGCTACTAATGCTGGTGGCACAATTACCTTCAAAAGCAATACAGGAGGAGTAACAACTGGCAATCTCAACTCCTCAGGAGCCACTGATGGAGGAGATATTGTCATCCAAGCTAGTACCTTCATTAATCTTGGCGATGTAGATAGTTCCTCTGCTACTGGTGTCGGTGGCAGAATTGATGTTACTAGTAATACAGGAGAAGTAACAACCGGTAACCTAAACTCCTCCTCTACTACTGGTGCCGGTGGCACAATTAGAGTTACCAGTACTACCGGAGGAATCAAAACCGACAACCTCAACTCTTCAGGAGCCACCGATGGAGGAGATATCTTCGTCCAAGCTAGTACCTTCATCACCGCAGAAGAAATTAACTCCAGTGGCTCGACTGTTAAGGGAGGGAATGTTAGCCTTGATCCCATCGGTGATATCCAAGTTACCTGGATTAATGCTCAAGGTGAAACCAGGGGTGGCAATGTGGAAGTCATCACCGGTAGCAACTTCCGGGTTACCGGAAGTTTCATGACTAACCAACAGTTAGTAAGTATCTCCACCATGGGGGAAATCGGAGGAGATATTACCATTTACCATGGGGGAAAAGGAATAATTCCCTTTCAGGTAGGAGATGCCACCCTCAATGGTACAGCCAGTACCATCACTACAGGTGAATTTGCGATCGCACCTTTCGAGTCCTTGCCCTTTACCTACACAGAAGGCAATATTCAGATTATTAGCATTGATCCTCCCATAGATCCTAATCCGCAGCCGCTTCCTCAAGCAACACCATCTAATCCGCAGCCGCCTCCTCAAGCAACACCATCTAATTCGCAGCCGCTTCCTCAACCCACTCTATCTAATTCGATGAATTCCCTTCTGACACCAACTCAACTTTATCAGTCAAATTCTACTCCTACACCAACTCAACTTTACCAACCGGAACTAACTAATGAACCAAGCCAAACTAGTACACCTAGTCCAACTGACCAACCGTCAGAATCATTAACCACAACAGTTGTTGACCCAATAAACTCTACTATTCAAATAGCAGAGACTGAGACCAACCAACGAGAAGTAAACATCACTAACAAATTTAACAACTATCTGGGACTAGAAAATAGTCCCATCAAAACCCTAACAGAAGCTCAAGCTACCCTGCGCGAGAATGAAAAAATCACTGGAATGAAATCTGCACTCATTTATGCCTTCTTTAAACAGCAACCAGATATCCTCTGGCAATTCAATTCTTCTGTTACCCAGGAACTACTACCCAATAACCAAACACCACAAGCCAGTGATGAACTAGAACTATTGTTAGTTACTTCCTCTGGAGAAGTGATTCGTCCCCAGGCATCACCCATAACGAGAGCACAACTACTCAAAGTAGCTCGACAATTTCACAAAACAGTCACCGATTCTGCCAGTAATGATGCCTACCTACCCCCAGCTCAACAATTATACCAATGGTTAGTTGCTCCCCTAGAGTCAGATTTAGCTGCCCAACAAATTGATCATTTAGCATTTATCATGGATGCCGGTTTGCGATCTTTACCGATTGCTGCACTCCATAATGGAAAAGAATTTATTGTCGAAAAATACAGTGTAAGCTTAATGCCGAGTTTCAGTCTGACTGATACCCGTTACGTAGACGTTAGAGGTACTCATCTCTTAGCAATGGGAGCAGCACAATTTCCTGAGCACAAACCTTTACCAGCAGTACCAATAGAATTAGAAGCAATAGCTAATCAGGCATGGCAAGGCAAATCAGTCCTCAACGAAGGCTTTACCATCGCTAATCTCCAGGAGTTGCGTAGCCAACAGTCCTTTAGTATCATCCATTTTGCCACCCATGGAGAATTTTTACCAGGTAAACCAGATAACTCCTACATCCATTTGTGGAACAAAAAACTGGGATTGGATCAGTTAGGTCAACTAAAGTTGAATCAACCAACGGTAGAATTGTTAGTGTTGAGTGCCTGTCGCACTGCTTTAGGGGATCAAGATGCTGAATTAGGATTTGCTGGCTTAGCGGTACTAGCGGGGGTAAAATCCGCCATCGGCAGTTTGTGGTATGTCAGTGATGAAGGAACCTTGGGACTAATGAAAACATTTTACGAAAAGTTGCAAGTAGCTCCCGTTAAGGCTCAAGCACTACAGCAAACACAGTTGGCCATGCTCCGAGGCGAGGTAAGATTAACAGGTGGTGAGTTGGTGAGCAATAAGGGTAGTATTCCCCTACCTCCTGAGTTAGTTAAGTTGGGAAACACAGACCTTTCCCATCCCTTTTACTGGAGTGCTTTTACTTTGGTGGGGAATCCTTGGTGAGAACAAGTCTCATCATGTTCGTTGAATACTTAGGGCTTGGGAGAATGAGTAATGAGTAATGAGTAATGAGTAATGAGTGAAGAGTAACGGGTTGCTTGCTGCATAAGGATTTAGGGCAATTTGGATCTGTTGCCCATTCCCAATTCTCCATCCCCTTCTAATAAAGTTCAAGTAATTTAAACAAGATTCTTAATGAACATTTAAGATTTCTGACATTTTCCGTTATGGGACGCGATCGCGCCTATGGTAGAGAATGGCAAGTCTGAATTCGGTACTTGCTTTGAGTCCTCTCAGCATACCATCTTACTTATGAGCATTTTGCCCAGCTTTCTCCGTTCCCTTGTCTTAACAACCCTGCTTAGCTTCCTCACCCCAATTTTACTGGTGACGGCATTGTTAACGGCTATCTCTGTAATTACTTATGTTCCTGGGTTAAAAACCATTGGAAGTACTGGTAATACACACTTGTTGGACTTCCTCGCTGCCTTCGGCAGCGGCTCCCCTCTCGAAGGTATCTTAGTTATCGCTTTAACCTGTAGCTTAGTGGGAGCCTTATTTGATACCTATGCCTTCTACCATCATCGGATTTTTAACAGCTAAACTACATTATTACACTTCTTAATATACAGCAATATTTCTTTACTCAGGTCAAGAGTAAACACACTTTTGATCGACAGACGTAGTGGTGTGACACAGCTAAAATGAGTAATGAGTGATGAGTAATGAGCATCTTTAGGGACTTCCGCCCCAAAAAGAATAAGAGAAACAAGTCAGCTTCCCTTAGAGCCTTGGAGCCTTGGAGCCTCGGAGCCTTAGGCTTGTGTTGATTCAATTCTTTAATCCAAAATCTAAATAAATCTAAAATCTAAAATCTAAAATCTAAAATAGTTTCTCAAGAGTAATGA
>JAAHGR010000260.1 GCA_010672425.1 Symploca sp. SIO2E6 | reverse complement strand
CCGCTTTCGGTGATTCATTAGTCCGTTTTAACGGACTTTCGCTATTAGCCCGGAAATTAATTTCCGGGTGGGTTGACGGGAAGAGCGATAATTTTTCCGCATCATTGATTTCCGGGTGGGTTAACGGGAAGGGCGATAATTTTTCCGTATCGTTAATTTCCACCTCAGACGAAGAGGAAACCGAGATTTGGCTCTTTCCAGGTATCGGCAGCGCTGCAAAAGGAATCGATTGCAAGGCTCCATCGGGGACAATCAGTAACCGTGCTTGGTTGTAAAATTCCAAGGCTTTCTGCTTTTCTCCTAATGAGTCGTAGACAGCGCCAATATTATTGAGAGTAGCAGCTTCCCCACCTCGATCCTCCACCGCCCGTGTTAGGGGCAAAGCTTGGTTGTAGAATTCCAATATTCAATAATGTTGATTTCGCTATCAGCACCCGCGATCGCACTTCACACCCTACACAACCTACCAATACCCAAAACATCATATTTTTGATAGTCTAGCAAAGATTTTCAGGTTAGTTGATGCGATCATTATGTCCTAGCCTGTAGAGACGTTGCATGCAACGTCTCTACAGGGTTTCGCAGTTTGCTGAAAATTGGGTTGGTTAACCCCGATTTGGTATGATGGCCGATTATGGGGAGGACAATGCTAAAGTAAAAGTACATTTTGCTCAAATGCTCCCCATGGAACCATGCAAGCTACACAACAACGATACTACTCGACCGAGGAATATCTAGCACTGGAAGGAGCTGCTGACTATAAAAGCGAATATATTGACGGTGAAATCTTTCCTATGGCAGGTGGCTCTACTAATCATAATCGGATTGCTGGCAATTTCTATGCCGCGTTAAATTTTGCTTTCAAAAATGAAGATTACGATGTTTTTATGAGTGATGTGCGCTTGTGGATACCCAAGCGTCGTATCTATACCTATCCTGATGTGATGTTAGTGGCTGGAGAACCGGAGTATTATCATAATCGCACGGATACGATTACTAATCCTCGATTGATTATCGAGGCTTTATCACCGTCAACCAAGGGATACGATAAGAGTAAAAAGTTTCAAGGATACCGCACAATTCCGACATTTCAGGAATATTTGTTAATTGACCAAACTCAGATATATATCGAACATTATCAGAAGACCGATGATAAGCGATGGTTGTTTAGCGATTATGATGAATCTGATGTTACTATACGCCTAGCTTCAGCATCGTTTGAAATTTCTATCTCAGATATCTATAACAAGGTGAATTTTGAGCAGGTGGATGGAGGAATTACACCTGATGTAGGAGAGGTTTAAAAGACGCTGGGACGCGGGTACACAACAGACACGGAGAAATGAATGTTCATGCATGGTGGTATTATAGGGGAGATGCCAAGGGCGGGTTTTGTTGGATAAGTTATCGTCTATGGGGGGAATTAGCTAGCTAAACCCGCCCCTACAGGGTAATTTACCTAGTGCGATTGCTTTGGGCACCAGCGAAGCTGATCGCTCTATCATATTTGCCTTAATATCATTTTACTAATACTGAATTTTTCCTTAACCATTGGGCTAAAGATTCTTGATTTTCTTGGTCACTTGCCAAGCGTTCCAACTGCCACCGTGCTGCTGAATTTGATTTTGATGGATGACTCGAACAATTTCTTCAGAAATCCATAACGGTTCATTCACTGAGCTAATTCCCGTAAAGCATTTTTATACTTCTCGCTAATAACTTGATAAGCTGCCATTACCTTGTCAAATTCAGACTGCTCAAGAGTTGAGGAGTCATCCGCATCAAATTTATCTGCTGGTTCTGCTAGAAGGGAATTTAAAAGAGACAGAGCCTCTGCCAACAGTTCATCGGGTAACTCATTAGCTAAGTCAATAATTTTTTGGCGCATTTTTTGAGTCATAGTTGTTGCCTAAAATAGATTTGTATGGTGTGTATACCCTTCAGGATTCTCCGCTTAGAGCGTAGCGTAACGCACCATTACCACTTATATGGGGATATGTTAACTGATAGAGAAATAAAGCTCAAGGGCATAGAAGCGCTAATTTAGGTGTTAGGTGGTAGAGTGTAATTTAGCTAGTAGTGCGAGCATCTTGCTCGCGTTTTATCTCCAATAAGAACGATACAATAAAGTAGTGCGAGCATCTTGCTCGCGTTTTATCTCCAATGAGCAAGATGTTTACCCTTACACCCACGCTACACAAATACACTTTACCCCATCAACCGTAATGCCATTCCCGCCGTTACTGCTTGCTCAACCTTTGTCTGTGCCACTAACCCATCACGAGAAATAACCCTTACTTTTCCTATCCCCTGCATCGCCGTAAATACCACTCCTGCCTCCACTTTCCTTAAATCAACACCCCCTAACCACAACTCAGCAGTATCACCCCTAACTCCCGTTACTACCGCTTGAGCAGTAGAGTTGGGAGAACCGATAAAATACAAAGGTTGCTGCTCATAACCACTTCCCACTTTAACTTCATAAAGGGGCGTTTGATTAAACCTCTGGGGGATTTCTGGGATAATTTTCTGGAATACCTGCTCAATCTCGCTATCTTCCTGCCATAGATAATGAGTCAAACAATTGAAGATTGAAGATTGAAGATTTTAGATTTACCCAATAAATAAATGATACTGTGGGCGAATCACCTCAAAGCCAGTAAAATCGTGGGGAGATAGGGGAAACGCTTGCTAGCCAAGTATTTTATTGGAGTGAGGGGTTTGACCCCTCGGTTAATTGACCCACAGTATCATAAATTTAGGGGCTTGAGGATTTAAAGATTGAAGATTGTAGATTTATTCCATAAATAAATTTAGGAGCTTGTGACCGTTTTATTCTAAAATCTAAAATCTAAAATCTTTAATCTAAAATTTCTCTGGTCAGTAAATAAGTAAATATTCCCGCTTTAAACCCATTCACATTCACTTCCCTTGCCAGTTGATTTGGTTTAGTTGCCGCTAACACCATACCTTTAGCAACCCCAGCGCGGTAGCCTTGAATAAAGGGAGCATCCCATTTTGGGAAAAACATTACCCAAAGAACGACATAGCAAGGGTTTCAGCCACTGCAAAAGAGCTAACACGCCAAAATGGGATGCTCCCTGAATAAACTCTTCCGGGGACATGTTTAACCGAGATAACCACTGTCGTTGGTAGGTTTTTTCTTCAGTAGAAACCAAAATATTCCTGCCACCATCCCGTGAGCGTATCCGTGCTCTTCTAGTAGCACCACCAGAGAAACAACTATCTAAGACAACTGTGACATATTCCGTTTTTAGGGCAGACATCAGCAAGAATAAAGTATGCCCCATAATATCTTGCACCGTACCCCCAACTTCCGGATAGCCAACAGGTAAATTACCATCCACCGGGACAAAAGTTCCATTGAGTCCTGTTTTTCCCGGCTCAACTACAATTGGGTTAGGATCAAAGATACGGGAACCATGTCCGGAATAGTGATAAACTACCACATCTCCCGGTTTGGCTTGTTTAATTAAATGTTCCTCAAACGCCCTTAACATCCCTTCCCTGGTAGCTTCTGCATCAGCTACAACCAGAATATCCTTCGGATTAAACCCAAAGCGATAAATCAACAGATTACGGTGCAAATCTACATCATTGAGGCATCCCGCCAAAGGTTGCTTAGTGTAGTTATTGATACCAACCAGTAATGCTAGTTTGCGAGAAGTACTTTGAGCCAGTACCTTGCCGTAACGATGTGCTTGTTGTGTAAACTTAAGTTGGCTCAACCCTAAACCGGCTAAAGCCGAGCCAGTGAATTGGAAAAACCGACGACGAGAAATACGGTTCATGGTATAAGAGTAACACTTGAAATATGTTTACCTTAACCGCTGACTTTCCCTCTGGGGAGTTGGTTTCAAAATTTGTAACGGAATTCCCAATACCCAATACCCAATACCCAATCCCCAATTCCCCAATTCCCAATTCCCAATTCTAAAATGTTCAAAAATCAACAATCGATTCGGACGCGGATTCAAAATGACCCTTACTACCGACTACAGTCAGCCCAAGAAATCGCGATCGCGGCAGCTTTAGGTGTTAAAATCGATGTGAATCAAGCTAGTGTGGATGACTGGTTGAGATTACCGGGGATCTCCATTCATCAGGCGCGATTACTAGTGGAACTCACTAACAGCGGTGTTCAATTTTACTGCCTCGAAGACATTGCCGCAGCCCTTAGTTTAGCAGTAGGACGCCTGAAACCGTTGCAACCGATTCTTGATTTTTGCTACTATGACCCAGCGAGTCTCTTAACACCCCAGCAAATCAATGTTAATATCGCTTCAGTAGAAAAACTGACAAAAATTCCCGCCATCGACTTATTTCTCGCCAGAGCAATTGTAGAAAATCGCCTTAAGCATGGCTTGTACCGCAATCTTGCCGACTTCCAGCGACGCCTTGACCTCAATCCCAAGTTGGTATCGGATTTAATGTACTATGTTAGGTTTGAGAATTGAGAATTGGGAATTGGGAATTGGGGATTGGGGATTGAGAATTGGGAATTGGGAATTGGGAATTGGGTATTGGGTATTGGGTATTGGGTATTGGGGATTGGGAATTGGGAATTGGGAATTGGGAATTGGGAATTGGGAATTGGGAATTAAGACTCATTACTCATTACTTATTACTCATTACTCATTACTCATTACTCATTACTCATTACTCATTACTCATTACTCATTACTCAAACGGAGGTAACTGACAAGAGGGTCCTAAATAATAACTGTCGTTTCCTGGATCTTCTAACTGAGCACCGCAAATCTTGCAGAATCGAGCATCTTGATCATGGGACGAGTAACCACAATTGCCACAAGGTAGCTCTATTTGATTGGTAGTTTTGAGTAATTGCTTGATTAAATCACCTAATTGCCAAGGAATCAACATAATCCCTGTCATAATCATCAGCAGGGTCAGTAATCTACCAGATTCGGAAATGGGAGTGATATCACCAAAGCCAACGGTTGTCATGGTGACAATCGAAAAATAGACCGCATCGACAAAGGTTCTGAAAACCTCAGGATTGGCTCTATGCTCAACTTGATAAATTAAGCCGGAATAAACAAAAATGAGGGTAAATAAGGTAAATAAGATGCGGGCAAAAATTATCCCGTCTTCAGTGGTAACGCGAAAATAGTAAATTTTTAGATCCAGAAACCGAATCAGACGTAAAACCCTGAACCAACGAAATATTCTAATCAATCGAGTGCTATTCCACCCAAAGAAGAAGGGAATGATCGCCAGTAAATCGATAAGGGATAAGGGATGAAATAAAAAGCTGATTTTGGCTTCAGCGCACCAAAAACGAATTAAATACTCTATAATAAAACCTATTAGGATACTATAATCAATATAGTCGATAATAGTCCTTGCCTCGTTAGGGATAGGATAGGTGTCTGCGACAAAAATTACTGAGGATAGCAGAATCAAACCCATGATCGAAAAATTAATCGTCCGACCAATGGGGGTTTCCAGATCTTGCAAATAAAAGGCAGTCTTTTTACGCAGCAGTATCCAGTTGGTCATTTGTCCTTTGTTGTTGGTTGTTTGTTGTTGGTTGTTGGTTGTTTGTTGTTTGTTATTTGTTGTTTGTCCTTTGTTGTTTGTCCTTTGTTGTTTGTTGTTTGTTGTTTGTTTTAAGTTATCGGCATTTTGTTCGGGTTCTGGTTGCCATTGCGCTGCTATCTCTTCAAGTTCTTCATTTCCCTGAAACATACCAATAAACTCTGTCCAGGGATTTTCTCTCTCAGAAACCTTTAAAGAGACTTCTAAGGGTAAAACTTCAACATTATTCAAGCGATCGCGCACTAATTTTTGGATTGCGACCAATGCTTCTGTTCGGGTATTCGCTTCCACTTGACAATTGCCTAATTCAGCGATTGATGCCATGATATTCCCTGTCTGAGTTTGTTCTAACAATACATGAAGATTAAGAGCTAGGGTAGACGAAAGTAAAATGTTAATCTTTTTTTAACTTCGAGATATTCTTCAAATTTGTCCTTTGTCCTTTGTACCAATAACCAACAACTAACAACTAACAACTAACAACTAACAACCAACAACCAACAACCAACAACCAACAACCAATAACCAACAACCAACAACCAATAACCAACAACCAATAACCAACAACTAACAACCAATAACTAACAACAAACAACAAACAACAAACAACAAACAACCATCAAATCCCATGACTTTTACCAATTACCCAATGACGACGGAAGAAACGAGCCAAAGCCGACTCTTCTAAAGACAAGAAAATAGGACGTCCATGGGGACAGGTGCGAGGATTGCGAGTAACTTGCCACTGGGCTAAAAGCTTCTGCATTTCTGGTAAACTTAAAGGTGTGCCGTTGCGAATGGCACTGCGACAAGCGGTGGCTACCTGAGCCGCTTGCAAATCTCCTCCCAAACTGAGTTCCAAGAGAGCCTCAGCACAATCATCCCTCTCTTGCAGCATGGCAGGAGCCGTGCGTAGGGCCCACGCCTGATCTCCAAAGTTTTCGATATCCAATCCTAACCGCTGTAATTGCTCTACTTGAGCAACAGACAGATTACGGAGAATTACTGGTGGTTCTACACTCACCAGTTGCCAACGATCGCATAATTGTTCGTACAATACTCGTTCATGGGCAATGTGTTGCTCGACTAACCAAATTCCTGTAGGATGTTCTACCAGGATATACATATTATGTACCTGGGCGACAACCCGTAATTCCATCAACCCTAGTTCTGTAGTTGCTTGGTTAGTTTCCTCTGCTGAAGATTCTGAGGAAACCGACAAAGCTGCATCAATCTCAGAGTTTTCCTGGTAAACACCCTTAGATACTGCTGCTTTGAGTAACTTCCCTACTTTTTCTGAAGGGGCAACTTCCGAGAGATTCAAGGGACTAATCCGCAAAGCTTGCTCAATCGCTTGAGCAACTTGCTCTTGCCAATACTTCAGAGAGTGCAAATAAATTTCTGCTTTAGCAGGATGGCGATTCCAGTCGATTTGACTAGGGCAAACTTGGAGGTGAAGGAAACAAATCGGATAGCGATCGCGGGGTAAAGTTCGCGCCATTGCTGATAAAATAGCTTGTTCCAACTCCGGTGCTCTGACTAACCTTTTATTAGTTGCCACCCTTACCCAATCAGGGCGTCGGCGATGGCAACGATCCGGTAAACCCAAGACTAACTCAATTTGAGATTTTTTTGCTCCCCATCTCCCTATCTCCCCATCTCCCCATCTCCCCATCTCCCCATCTCCCCCCTCCGGCGTCGGCACTTCCACCTTCAGATGCTGCAAGTCACCGGGATGTAACCGACGGAGGATTTGGGGCAAAATATCTTGGGGACTAGTACTAGGACTAATACTAAACCAAGGACGATCCTGTTGCTGCACCTGCCAAGTTACCCAAGGATGGCACAGAGCAATTTGCTGAATCGTAGCTTGTACCCCTCGCAGTTGTTGTGGTGCCGAAGGTAATCCCTGACGGCGCACGGGCCAATGACCAAATAAATTAGAGACAGTAACAATTGTACCTGGTGCGATCGCCGCTGGAATTTCCTCCACTGGCTCCCCTAGAGAGTCATAAGTAATTCGCCACCCTTCCCTAGTTTCCCCTAGTCTGCTCAAAATCTCTAATTCTGCCAAAGCCGCCAAACTATGTAAAGCTTCCCCGCGAAATCCTAAACTAGTAATCTTCCACAAATCATCACTACTGCGGATTTTGCTAGTACTATGGGCAGATGCCGCTTGTCGCAAATCAGCTAAGTTCATACCTGAACCATTATCCGCCACTTGCACCCGCCACTGAGCAGAGACAACAGACACAGTAATCCTAGTTGCACCAGCATCAAGGGAGTTTTCCACCAACTCTCGCACCACTGCCGCCAACGAATCGATTACCTCACCAGCAGCGATGAGATTTACTACTTCCTTGGGTAAGGTTTGGATAGCATTGGCCACGGGTTATAAGTAATGAGTAATGAGTAATGAGTAATGAGTAATGAGTAGTGAGTAATGAGTAATGAGTAATGAGTAATGAGTAATGAGTAATGAGCAGTAGTTGGACTTCAGTCCAAAAAGAAAATGACAAGAGTAATTAAGTAGCGATCACCTAATGGCGAGTTTGGGGTTCGGAGTTTAGGGCTGTGAAAAGTATACTACATAAACCTAACACCTAACACCTAACAAACTATTAGCCAGTTTATCAGCAATCCCCTCCACCCAATACTCATCCTGTTTCGTATAACTGCGAGGGGCATTAGCTCCTAAAATGAGAGCACCTTGGTTACCTAGGGGTTGACAAATGAGTCCTTGGGTGTTCTCTGGCAAATAGTCAAACTCAATACGTCCTGGATAAACCTTCAGGTCAACCAAATATACAGCTTTTTGCTTCTCTAAAACTCTTCCTAAGATCGCCCCTGGCTTCACCTCCGGATTATTCCCCAAGATCCCTCGACGTAGCAAAACTTTACCTTGGTAGAAAACCACAAGCGATCGCGTTGCGGTATTAGTTAGTAAGAGATGGGATGCCCAAGCTAGTTCCGTTTTGACCTCTGTTGGTAGGGTTGGTGTCAGCTCAAAACCTTCCTCTCCAACCAAATCAACTGCTTCAGGGGAGCGTGGCTGTACCCTTTGCCATAGTAAACCTGTTAAAATCAACACTGCACTGAGAATCACTCCCAGAACATCTGAACGAGCTTGAGACTCGGTTAGCTGTGGTGTCAACAGGCGATTGAGTACTAATAATGTACTACTTAGTCCCCCAACCACAAATGGCAGCTGCCGCAGTACAGAATTTTGATCAGGTTTAGTCATGTGTTAGGGAATTGGGAATTGGGAACAGGGAATTGGGAATAGTAGTCATAATTTTTACATACTTGTTGTGGTACTGGCATCTTGCCAGTATACAAGCATCAGCAGCAGAAATTGGTGCAGTTGTGGAACTGGTATCTTGCCAGTACATGCAAACTGCATTAGTGGGTATTATAATTAATGAGACAAAAATATGGTTAAGGTAGCTGCGAGAGGATCTGAATTAAGAACGGTGCTGTTGCTAGTAGGCTCATCTCAAAAGCTGCGATTACCCACCAGCGGATTGCTTGGTCATTCATTTGTCTATTCTCTCCTGCTAGAAAATCTCTAAAGTTGATTCACCGATTGATACTGAGATTCCTCAACATCCTAGTGTGACAACTAACGCCCATCGGACTCTAATCAAGAAGGGCGGTTATAGGGATTATGTGTACTATTTACATAGCTTCAGCAGGTTATTCAGAATGATACCTGTAAAAAACTGGTGAGGAACTGGTGAAAAGGCTGTAAAGGGAATTGGGAATTGGGTATTGGGAATTGGGAATGTGGGGAGATAGATTATTCCATTTTCGACAGGCGTGCAAGATCTCAGCCTCCCACGGACGCTATCGCATCCGCAATGGACGAAACTGACGTATTGTAAAATCCTTGCTACGTAAGGGTTTCACAATGTGCTAGTTAATAGTTTAATAAGGCTATTCCCCGAAACACTTACATGTTGATTAATGGCTCAGGCGGGATTTGAACCTGCGACCTTGGGCTTGTGAGTTTCTTTGTTAAAAGGGCTAAATCCATTACTAATCAAGGATATTTAGCAATAATTAATTTTATTCATCGTCATCTCATAGTCAAAGTTATGGAGGTACAGGTGGTGATGCTCCTGAATAAATAACGGCTGCTTTACCTTGGCTACGAGCTACATGGACAGCTTCTATTGCTTCATCCCAGTTAGGATAAGTAATATAATCCCATTCCCCAGGATTTTTGCCTTCGATAGCAATTACGGTTTCCTGTTGCTTCCACTCATCATGGTGATCGCTATCGTGCATTTGCTCCTAAAAGGCTGTTAAACTCTCTTCAGTATCATACCTTAAACACGTTTTCCATGCCTTACAGACGATTTTAGATGGAGTAGTTCTGATATACTACTAATTCAAGAGTAATTAAAATTTTGTTGCAACATAACAAA
>JAAHGR010000026.1 GCA_010672425.1 Symploca sp. SIO2E6 | reverse complement strand
CTGTTATGTGGTACACCTTTATCCCCCCAACCCCCCTTAGAAAGGGGGGCAGTAAAAGTCCCCCTTTCTAAGGGGGATTTAGGGGGATTTTTCTTACTGTACCTCATAACATCGCAAAGCGCTGTATGTCCACTGTGGAACTGGCATCTTGCCAGTTATCAAGATTCTTGGCTGGAGATAAGACAGGCTAGAAGCCTGTTCCACATTATTGTTTATTGTAATTTGATATGTCCACTGTGGAACTGGCATCTTGCCAGTTAGCAAGATTCTTGGCTGGAGATAGGACAGGCTAGAAGCCTGTTCCACATTATTGTTTATTGTAATGTGATATATCCACTGTGGAACTGCCATCTTGCCAGTTACTGGAATGAATAAACCTCTGCCAAAACAGGATTAATATCAAACCACAAGTCTCCCTGCTCATTATGGTATTGAAACACAAACAGACTGCGCAAGAGGATTTGATATTGTGTTTCCCCAGTTACCGATTTAGTCTCTGCAACTTTTTCCAATAGTTCCCATTCATCCGGAGTAATGGCTAAAGCTAACTCATTAGCATATTTCCGAATGACTATTTCCAGACTATTCTGGTCAATGGGTAGACTGTCTAACTCCAGCAAACAGGAGGAAAGTAAGCTCAGCAGGTTACGTACATGACCACCACTAACTCGACATAACCTGTCTAGGGTTGCCGGAGAATCAAACACCTCTGTAACTAAGTTTAACCGCTCTTCGGGCAATTGATCGGGGAAAGCTCTGGCTAAAACCATTTGTCGCAATAATTGTAATCCCGCTTCCGAGTCGCTACCATCCCGCTGTCTCAATGGCACCATTGGCAAAACCATCGGATCAGTGCCACCTCCGAGGCGATTTTTTAGTGCCTCCCGTTCGTTAGAAAATGCTAAAACTAAAGGGATAGTATAAACTACATGGCAATGAAGACTGTTTAGTTGATCGCCTCGACTGACAAATAGATATTCTGGTAAACTCTTACCTGAGACATGAGGACGGTCATCTACCCGGTCTAAGTTATCAACAATTACTACTAGTCCTTTTTGACCACGCTGTTGTAATTCCTTCTTGGCTGGTTCTAGCAGTTCCTCATTAATCGCTTTGAGCAAACCCCCAGTTTTGGGTTCTAGGTACTGCCTTAATTGGGAACGTACTTGGGGGCTTTCCTTAGCTTTAGCGGTAATTTTGCCAATCAGAAAAGATAATTCCGCTTGCCCCTCCAATTTGATCGGAGTTTTCAAGAAATCACCACATTCTTGCAAGAGGTTGGTAAAGTATCCCCCCTGAGGATTAATTTTAATTGCTTCCAAGCTTTCACTCACCCGACGGGCAATGGCGAGTAAAATATCACTAATATCCAAATCTCCCTTATCCAAATCTTGGGAGGATTCAAAATAAACTACCTGAAACCCTTCTTGTTCGAGTTTAGTTTTTAACCGCGACAGTTCAGTAGACTTACCACAGCCAATATGTCCCGTAAATAGCTGACAAGTGTAATCTTCTGACTTCCAGCAGATAGCTCTTCCCAACTTCTTGATGATTTCCGCACCCCGCACTTCAGAAAAATTGATGTAATATTTTTGGTCTTCAGCATTTTCTTGTTTTAACACCCTACTGGGGTCACAGGCTAGAAAAAATTGCCGTAAATCTGGTTTCATCCTCAGGTACCTATCATGCGATCGCTTAATCAGGAGACATTGAAGCAGCTACCTGCTCTTAAAGGAAGTTAATCAAATGTGTAAATCATACCAAATACGCTTGACAAAATCAAAATTTAGCTTTCAGTTTTCAGTCCCCAGTTCCACAATGAATATGTAGGGGCGGGTTCACCTCAGATCTTGCACCATTCTCAACAACCCCCAAAACCCGCCCAGAGTTTAAACTCACCGGCTAATAGCTCAAGTCCACGCTTTGTGGACTGAAACCCTTACCCAGTCGTCTAAAGACGACTTTAGCTATTAGCCAGGGGTTTGAACCCCTGGCGGGTTATCGAGATTGGTGCAAGATCTTAGGTTCACCCGAAATTTGGCAACCACACGATAATTTATAGTCATTCCAAATAAGAATGAAACACTCTTTTGCGCCAAAAGCCTTTCATAGCGTGAAAAGCTTGTTTCAGTTTAAACTGAAATGACTATAACTAGCACCCGCCTTGTTAGTTGTTACTTATTCAGCAGACCCTAGGTATTAGGTGTTAGGTGAGAGAATTTACCTCATTAGCCAATATAGCGCCCAGCTAGCTGCATGGCATCAGATATATCTACATCCCCATCACCATCAGCATCTAAAAAGCTACTGAGAACCGAATTAGCACTTTGGGGATTTTGGGGATCAGTACCAGTTTCCAATAGATTAAGTACTAAGGGTACCAGAGCAGGTAACATCGCTTGAATGCTTCCACCTGGGATAGGAGTTCTGGCTTCAATCTCCCTCACAATTTGCTGTATCTGGGGGCTACCGAAGAGCGCCTGCACTGCTTGATTGCTGGGGCTAATGCCACTGAATTGATGGACAATTCCCTGTGCCTGCTGCTCTCCTTCAGTATCTCTTTTCTGTTGGAGCGCAGAGCGTACATGTTTACCAACGATAGAAGTAGCCATTTGCACTGCTTCTGGATTAGACTGGTAGGTACTACTTAACTGTTGCACAGTATTGATGATTCCCGCTAACTGACCGGAACTCGCAGTTTGGTTAGGATTATCAATAGCACTAAGAATTTGATTGAACAAGCTCATAATTTTTTCTGGGTTTTCCCTGACTACAGACTTGACCGAAACATTAAAAATTGTAGGCTAGTTTTGAGAGAGCTGAGGAAGCTGGGGAGACAAGGGAGACAAGGGAGACAAGGGAGACAAGGGAGACAAGGGAGACAAGGGAGACAAGGGAGACAAGGGAGACAAGGGAGACAAGGGAGACAAGGGAGACAAGGGAGACAAGGGAGACAAGGAGATATTTACACTCACCAATTCCCAATTCCCAATTCCCAATTCCCAATTCCCAATTCCCAATTCCCAATTCCCAATTCCCAATTCCCAATTCCCAATTCCCAATTCCCAATTCCCAATTCCCAATTCCCAATTCCCAATTCCCAATTCCCAATTCCCAATTCCCAATTCCCAATTCCCAATTCCCAATTCCCAATTCCCAATTCCCAATTCCCAATTCCCAATTCCCAATTCCCAATTCTCCATTCTCCAAAGATGTGGCTCAAGTTTGGTGTTGACGCTGATAATAACCTGGTTGCTATTGAAGATGTCCCAAGTGGCAAAACCGATTTAACCTGCATCTACTGTGGAGGCTTCTTAACTGCCAAGAAGGGCAAAGTCAAAGCTCATCACTTTGCTCATACCGAAGAAACCTGCTATCCGGTTTCTAATCGAAGCATCCCCACTCTGCCACTGTATGATAACTTCAACATTCGTCTATCCGGCAAAGAGCTGCAACAATTAAAACAGCTCTGGCGAGAGTACCGTAACACAGACTATTCCATTCCCGTTGTACCCTTTCGCCTGACTCTGCGAGGGTTGTTTGTCTGGAATAGCCAACAAGGTGGCTATGATTTCACCCCTCTGGGTAAAATTCCCGTGGGGGCATTACCTCTAGCAGAGTTTAACCAAGTGCAAGAACCTTTGCTGTTGGAGAGTTTAGCAAAACTCCAAGGAGCAGCTGAACGTGCTCAAATCCTCAAGTCCTCATCCCTTGAACAACGACTAGCGGACTTTAGGCTCTACCGCGCCCAATTAAGGCGCATCCTTGAGTTTACCTTGTACTTTCTTCGGGTACAGACCGAGCAGGAAACACTGCACAAGATTGGGGTAACGCGGCGCTCAATCTCTGAACGGGTGGCAGAGGTAGAGCGGGATTTGCTCAAGCACTACCAGCACATCGAGATTCAGGTGCTGGGGACTTGGGAGCATCGAGGGAATGTCGAACTGTACTTTAAGCACCGCTATCGAGCATTCAACTATCCCATCGGATCGTTAACTGAATATTTCAAGTTCTCGGCAGTAGAACCTGTACTGCAAGACCTCTGCCAGATGCCAGAGAAAGTTCTCAGTGCCGAAGAGCTGGAAATTTGGCAAGGCGATTCGGTGGCGTTTGAAGTAATGAGTAATGAGTAATGAGTAATGAGTTCTTTATTATAAGCTGATGTGCAGCTAAATTGTATAATGCGAAAACGTGAAAATATTGTAGTGCGTAAGCGATGCTAGCGCGTAGCGCAAACATCTTGCTCGCTAGTATTATACAAATTAAATGCGTAACAACTTATCAATTCCGGCTACATTGGGATAATATTCGTAATGTAGGGGCGCAAAGCTTGCGCCCTCCAGCATCTACGTTTTCTAACCAGAAAGCCAAATTTTTAATCATTCCGATGCAACCGGAATTGATATTACTTGCTGCATAAGGATTTTGGGCAATTTGGGCTGGTCTTACCATCGGTGAATAAAACTCTATTTTAGGGTACTACCATAACAGGTGTTCCCATCTCTACTTGCTCAAATAAACTTACTACATCCTCATTGCGCATCCTGACGCAACCGTGGGAAACTGCTTGTCCAATTAGTTCCTCATTAGGAGTGCCATGAAATCCAATATAGTTTTCTCCTTTGACAGCAAAGCCAATCCACCTTACTCCTAAGGGATTATCAGGACCCGGAGGGATAAGTTCTCCTGTAAAGGGATGTTGCCAGGTGGGATAGGATACCATTTGTATGACTTCAAAGCTACCGGTAGGGGTCTCCCAACCATTTCTACCGATGGCTACTCGATAACTTGCTTGTACCTGATTGTCTTGGTAAAAATAGACGCGACGCTCACTCAACTTTAGTAGTAAACGAGTCTTGTGTAAGGGAGATTCAGGAATCTGGGGTAGATATTGTGAAGGTTCTCCTAAAGCTGGCAATTGGGGTAAAGGCAACAATTCACCGGGTTTATGCTGCAATGTTGTCTGGTTGCTAATTTCCTTATTAGAGGTTGGACTGGCGATCGCCTGGGGTTGAGTCCATACTAGGGCAAGAAGGCAGACGGCAGGAGGGAGAAGGCAGAAGAAAAGGGGATTTGAATTGTTTCTTACATCCATATCTATCGTAAGAACAA
This sequence comes from Symploca sp. SIO2E6, assembly GCA_010672425.1. Taxonomy (GTDB): domain Bacteria; phylum Cyanobacteriota; class Cyanobacteriia; order Cyanobacteriales; family Coleofasciculaceae; genus Caldora. The sequence goes on along the minus strand of JAAHGR010000026.1, from coordinate 44,237 downwards.
CAAGGAAATATTAGCATTTATACAAAAGAAACTGCCAAAGTCTTGTTTTATCTGGGTTTGAGGGCAATTTTCATATTATTAGATTTGTAGTGGCGTGACACAGTTAAAATGATGGAATAGATTTTGGATCAAACCCTTATTTGACAAGGAAGCCGTCGATTTCCTATTACACCTTTTTAGCTGTGTCACGCCAGTAGTGCCGTGACACACCTAAAATGAGGGAATAGATTTTGACTCAAATCCTTAATTTACAAGGAAGCCGTAGATTTGCTATTACACCTTTTTAGCTGTGTCGCGCCAGTAGTGCCGTGACACACCTAAAATGATGGAATAGATTTTGGCTCAAAACCTTAATTTACAAGGAAGCCGTAGATTTGCTATTACACCTTTTTAGCTGTGTCGCGCCAGTAGTGGTGTGACACACTTAAAATGAGGGAATAGATTTTGGCTCAAACCCTTATTTGACAAGGAAGCCGTCGATTTCCTATTCCACCATTTTAGCTGTGTCGCGCCAGTAGTGGTGTGACACACTTAAAATGAGGGAATAGATTTTGGCTCAAACCCTTATTTGACAAGGAAGCCGTCGATTTCCTATTACACCTTTTTAGGTGTGTCACGCCAGTAGTGGCGTGACACACCTAAAATGAGGGAATAGATTTTGTCTCAAACCCTTATTTGACAAGGAAACTGTCGATTTCCTATTCCACCTTTTTAGCTGTGTCACGCCACTACTGGCGCGACACAGCTAAAATGAGGGAATAGATGTAGGTTGGGTCGAGGCAACGAGACCCAACACTCTTAGCGGGTTGTGTTGGGTCTGCTGAATAAGTAACAAGTAACAAGTAACAAGTAACAAGCGCACGCAGTTCGGAGGGCGCACGCAGTTCGGAGGGCGCACGCAGTTCGGAGGGCGCACGCAGTGCGCCCCTACGTTTTTCAATTCTCAATGCCAATAACGCAACCACTGCGGGGTGCTAGTTGTAGGGTTAAATAACTGGAGTCTTCTGTCCTACTCCAAGCAACTTCACTATTGCCATACAATATTTTACTCGGTTGGGATGCCAATCCCGATACTTTCAAGGTCACTTTCTCCTTGGTAGTGCCAGCATTAACTGCTACAATCAGTTTTTCTGCTGCTAGCTGTCGTGCAAAGATGTAAACCATGCCCTCAGTTAATAGTACCTGGTAGCTACCAGTGCGTAAAGCTGGATGAGCATGACGTAGGGCAATTAGCTGCCGGTGGTAGTCCAAAACTTCCCGGTTCCAGGCGGCTTCTGGGGGAAAACCGCGACGGCAATCGGGATCAATGGCTCCTGCTAAACCAATTTCATCACCGTAGTAGATACTGGGTGTGCCGGGAAAGGTCAATAATAATAATGTGGCTAACTTGACAGTTCCCTCGGCTTCTGCTATAGAAGATTCCTTACCACCACCAGCAATTGATAACAGCCTCGCGGTATCGTGAGAGTCGAGTAAGTTGAGTTGGGTTAACTGAATTTCCCAGGGGTAAAGTTGCAGTAAGTTCTGGATTTTGGCAGCATATCCGGGAGCATCTAAAGCAGGATAGGGTTCATAGGCATGATTTTCGACATATTCCATGACTACCCGATCGCCTGCGGTAAAAGCAATAGTTGGTGCAGTAAACAGATAGTTCATTACCCCATCAAATTGGGTGCCATCTAACCATTGCCGGGAATCATGCCATACTTCCCCCACAATATAAGCTTCCGGGTTAATTGCTTTGACGCGATCGCGAAATTCCTGCCAAAAACCAGGGGTCTTAATCTCAAACGGCACATCTAAACGCCAACCATCGATACCCAACTTAATCCAATGTTCAGCAATCTGCATGATGTATTCTCGTACATCGGGATTGTCGTGGTTAAATTGAGGTAAGGCACGGTTACCTACCCAACTGACATAGTTAGCTGGTAGGGAACCATCATAAGCAGAAACAGGCCAATCCTCAATTTTGAACCAATCCAACCAAGGGGAATAAGGCCCATTTTCCAGGATGTCGTTAAAAAAGAAAAAACCCCGACTAGCATGGTTAAAGACTCCATCAAGTACTAACTTGATTTCTCGGCGATGGCACTCTTCCAGCAATTCTAGAAAGGCTTGGTTACCTCCTAGGAGAGGGTCAACTTGATAGTAATCGTGGGTATGATAGCGGTGATTACAGGCAGATTGAAAGATCGGGGTAAAGTAGATAGCATTAATACCCAAATCCTGCAAATAATCCAACCTTTCCCTCACCCCCCACAAATCCCCACCTTTATAACCTTGCAACGTCGGAGGAGCATCCCAGGGTTCTAGGGGAATCTGATGTGCCACTCGTGAGGGGGGTTGTTGACTTTTAGCAAAGCGATCGGGAAATATTTGGTAGAAAACGGCATGTTTCACCCAGTCTGGAGTTTTGTTGTTTGTTGTTTGTTGTTTGTTGTTTGTTGTTTGTTGTTTGTTGTTTGTTGTTTGTTGTTTGTTGTTTGTTGTTTGTTGTTTGTCATTGGTCATTGGTCATTGGTCATTGGTCATTGGTCATTGGTCATTGGTCATTGGTTATTGGTCATTGGTCATTGGTCATTGGTCATTGGTCATTGGTCATTGGTCATTGGATTTTTTTGAAAAAATAGCGGAATCTTTAATGGCTCTTTCTCCCCATAAAAGACCCAATTATAAACGAGGTAACAGAGCTGCAACTCTCATTAAATCTACATTGTAGCCAAAATTGTCACCCCGTCAGTATCAATATTAACTTGTGGGGTGATTTGATGAATATTGAGGAAGCACTGATGTTCGCCGATAAAGTTGTATTTGCTAGCACAGGTAACCATTTAGATGATATGCAGCTTGGCGTAATCGAAGGGGTTTTAAAACGACAAAAGTACAGTGAGATTGCCAAAAGCTTGAATTGTACCGAAGGTTATGTTAAAGATGTAGGCTATGAGCTATGGCAATTGTTATCCACAATTTTTGAAGAAGATGTCAATAAATCTAATTTGCGCTCAACCTTATTGCGAAGAGGATTGGTAAACAAGGGAGACTTTAATGTTTTTGGCAATGGTAATATAGGCAGTGTCAGCAATATAAAATCCTTGAAATTTTGTCCCAACCAAGACCAATCTCCAGAGTTTGTAAGAGGACAGAATCAGGTTAAATTTGAAGCGGCTATTCGTTTAAAGGAATTGGGTTTAACCAATGAACAGATTGCTATGTGTCTGGATATGACACTAGAAGATGTTGAACAACTTTGATACCCAAATCCGGCTTAATTACCCCGTTTTGAGTGAAACCAGTTATGCACAAGGGTAAAACTACTGTGGATGTCTATTTTCCCGAAGGAGAGTGGGTTCACTTATGGACTAATGTATGCGATCGCATGATATCTCAAGTACCAGCATTCAAAAAAGCGATCGCTTCCTATTTGAGCTCACTTTACCAGAATCCCTGTAGGGGCGCACCGACGTGCGCCCTCATGCCCCCGCTCATACCAAATCCGGTATACATTGTCGCACATTGTACCAGACGCGCCAACAGCCCTTCGGGCATCATAAAGGCAGGCACGTCTCAGAACGGGTTTCGCGGTTCCTTATTTGTGGTCTAGTTCTCATCAGATTTGGTATCAATCAGCTCAAACCCTATTTAGTCCACTTCTAGTGGACTTGAGCTATTAGCCGGTGAACTTAAGTTCTGGGTGGGTGTGGAAGTCAACCGTTAAGCTACCTCTAGCTCAAGTTGACACCAATGACCGACGTGCGCTCTCCACCGACAGGGAGTTGTGTTGGGTCTCGTTGCCTCGACCCAACCTACATCTATCCCACCATTTTAGCTGTGCCACGCTAATACAAAAATCTACAATCTACAAAAATCTGTAAACCCTCAAGAGCCCTCACTGCAAGAGAAGAGGATGAGTTTGAAAAGAGAAACGTTATATATAAGCGCACACCTTTTCCGATTGTAAATTAATACTAGCAACCAACCTAGGAATTGTCAAGACATTGCCCAAACCAGAAATAACGCGATCGCCTGCTCTTCTAGATTGATTCAACATCCAATACCGTGGAACAGGCATCTTGCCTGTTCCACAGTATCTTTAGTCTCTGGTGACTAAGACAGGCTAGAAGCCTGTTCCACAGTGAGTGATCTTATAGTGTGCTGCACTAAAGCACTCGCAAAATACTGGGAATACTATTCACCGCATCTAAAGTACGAATTTGCTCTAGTGCCTGTCGAAAATTCCCTTCTCGAACATCGTGAGTAACCACAACAATTTCCGCTAAGTCTCCTTGAAAGCCAGTCTGTACTATGGATTCTAAGCTAACGTTGTACTTACCAAAACAAGTACCCAAGCTACCAATGACTCCAGGATGATCTTGAGTGAGAAAACGAGTATAAAAGCGGGTGACGAGTTCGGAGATGGGAGCGATCGCACAATAATGTTGGTGGGTACAGCTTAATAGGGGATGCATTCCCTCCTGTCCTCCACCGGTTTTGAGCACAGCAGCAATGTTGACCAAATCTGATACTACAGCACTGGCAGTTGGTCCGGAACCAGCACCTGGACCAAAGAACATGACCTGCCCAATCGGTTCTCCTTCTACTAAAATTGCGTTGTAGACATCACTGATATTGGCGAGGGGATGGACTTGGGGCACAAGGGTGGGATGAACTCTCACCTGTAGTATTTCCTCCTCCGGGGTATCCACTGTTACCTCTGAGTCTCGCTTAGCCACTCCTAGTAGTTTAATCACAAACCCTAATTTTTCGGCATAAGCAATATCCGCTGCACTTACCTGACGAATCCCCTCACAGTGGATGTCCTGTAGCTTAATCCTGCCGCCAAAGGCCAGGGAAGCCAGAATCGCAATTTTATCAGCAGCATCCAATCCGTCAACATCAGCGGTAGGGTCAGCCTCTGCGTAACCAAGCTGCTGTGCCTCACTGAGAATGTCGGTAAAGGAACCACCGGTGGTTTGCATCTTGGTCAGGATATAGTTAGTAGTACCGTTAACAATACCAGTAATACTACGAATTTGATTAACCCCTAAGGACTGCTTGAGAGGTTGAATTACCGGGATGCCACCTCCCACGGCCCCCTCTAACAAAACATAAACTCCTGCCTGGTTAGCAGCAGTAAAGATTTCATCACCGTATCGGGAAATCACCGCTTTATTCGCTGTCACCACATGCTTAGAGTGAGCAATTGCCTGTAGAATAAGCGATCGCGCTGGTTCTAGTCCTCCCAATACCTCAACGACAATATCAATAGCCGGATCGGTAACAATCCCTGCCAAATCCGTTGTTAGCACCTCTGGTGGTAGGGAGATGGAACGAGGCTTATCCAGTGATCGCACTCCTACTTTGTGAATTACTATTTCTTGCACCATGGGGTGACGTCCAGCAGGTTGTTGCAAAATTTGCGCTGTCCCAGTGCCAACTGTTCCTAGTCCTAATAAACCTATTTTAAAAGCCACTGCAATTATCCTGAATCCTCAAGAATTACAAATTATACAAGGTTGATGGTTGGTAGGTTGGCTCAGTTGAGCTGTACGATATCCTGCTCACAGCTGTCGCACCTATTTCTTTAGGGTAGTATAGAGAACAAACAAAAAAAATACTAAAGCTCAACGGGCAAGATCAGCCAATTGTTGTTTTTTCGTATAAACTCATACTGGCTGACATTAGCCCTAACCTCTTTATTGTTCCAGCAACTACCAAAAGGAGAATTTATCGTTGTCTCGTAGTTACCTATTTACTTCTGAATCAGTTACCGAAGGTCATCCAGACAAAGTCTGTGATCAGATTTCTGACACTATTTTAGATGCCCTACTAGCCCAAGACGACCATAGCCGTGTGGCAGCGGAAGTGGTTGTAAATACTGGCTTGGTTTTAATTACAGGGGAAATAACTTCCCAAGCTCAGATCAACTATATTGATTTAGCACGCCAAAAAATTGCTGAAATTGGCTATACCGAAGCGGAAAATGGCTTCTGTTCCAACAGCTGTTCTGTCCTCGTTGCTTTAGACGAACAATCCGCCGATATTTCCCAAGGCGTCACTGCTGCCCATGAAAGTCGGGAGGAAATGAGCGATGATGAACTAGATGCGATCGGTGCTGGTGATCAAGGTCTGATGTTTGGCTTTGCTTGTAACGAGACTCCGGAATTCATGCCATTACCGATTAGTCTGGCGAATAGAGTTTCTCGGCATCTGTCAGAAGTTCGTAAAAGTGGTCAATTGCCCTACTTACGTCCTGATGGTAAAACCCAAGTCACCGTTAGCTACGAAGATGGACGTCCAGTAGGAATTGATACTATTCTCATCTCTACCCAACATCGAGCCACCATTGGGGAGATTACTGCTGAGGCAGCGGTACAGGCCAAAATTAAAGAGGATCTCTGGGAAGCTGTAGTCAAGCCAGCTTTTGCTGATATCGACATCAAACCAACTGAGCAAACACGTTTCCTAGTTAACCCCACCGGCAAATTTGTCATTGGTGGTCCTCAAGGGGATGCTGGTCTCACCGGTCGTAAAATTATCATTGATACCTATGGCGGTTACTCCCGTCATGGTGGTGGAGCCTTTTCTGGAAAAGACCCCACAAAAGTAGACCGTTCAGCTGCCTATGCTTGCCGCTATGTGGCGAAAAACATTGTAGCAGCAGGTTTGGCAGAAAAATGCGAAGTTCAGTTGAGTTACGCTATTGGAGTGGCTCGACCCGTCAGCATTATGGTGGAAACCTTTGGCACTGGTAAAATAGAAGAGGAACGCTTACTAGAACTAGTACAGCAGCATTTTGAACTCCGTCCTGCTGGCATTATCCAGACATTCCATCTACGGAGTTTACCAAGACAGCGCAATGGTCGTTTCTATCAGGACATTGCAGCTTATGGTCATTTTGGTCGTCAAGATCTGGATCTGCCTTGGGAACAGACGGATAAGGCAGAACTATTGAAGGAAGCTATCAAACAGCCTGTTGCCGCTGGAGTAAGGTAATGAATTTTGATAATCCCACGGCTTTTAGTCGTGGGATTTTTTGTTGTTGGTTGTTGGTTGTTGGTTGTTGGTTGTTGGTTGTTTGTTGTTGGTTGTTGGTTGTTGGTTGTTGGTTGTTGGTTGTCCAGAAATAAACTCACATGTCCCCCACATCCGTGAGGTACAAGCCAATTTTGACTATTCGCCAATTCCCAATTCCCAATTCCCAATCCCCAATTCCCCATTCCCAAAAACCAAGAATAAAAGTACCTCATCAATCAAGAGAAACGCTAATCATTCTTCCCGATAACTAGCATAACTAGAAGGAGTTTCCCACAGGCGAACCTCCCTTACCTGAAATCCCTGACTTTGCGCCTGTTGGTAAATATGCTTAGCAATGTTCTCGGCTGTGGGATTCTCATCCATGAGATACATTGGTTCTCCCATTTGGGCTAAAAATTTGATCACTGGATCTTGACGACAAAGGATCATTCTGTGATCGAGGTTGCGATCGATCCAAACCTTAATCTGATCACGGATTTTCCCGAAGTCTACTACCATCCCCAATTCATCTAAGGAATCGGATTCTATCTCAATTTCAACTATCCCGTTGTGTCCATGCAGGTGTTGACACTTGCCGGGATAATTCAACAACCGATGACCATAGCAAAAATTGATAACTTTTGTAACTGAGTGGATGGCGCGTTTCATGTTTGTGTTAAGTGGTAGGTGGTAGGGAGTAGAGAGCAGGAAGCTTCGGAAGAGAAAAAGATCTAGTTATTATTGACTCTCTTAATCAAGAATTCAGATTTAAGTTATAGACGATGGCTCTGTTACTAGCTAACCTAGTCATAGATAATCGAATTCCTACAAATTATTACACCTCTCTAGACAAGGAAGAACTATTGCCATATGTCCGATCTAAATCGTGGAATCATGAAGTTCAAAGGAGCTGATAGCCCTAAAGCGATCGCTATTTCGGCAGCTTTGGTATTTAGCGGTATCAGTTTCTTGATTTGGTGGGCACTGCAAGTCGCCTATAATGTGGGCTAAGGGACTTCCAAGTAAAAAGGAAGGAGAGCTGGGGGAGCTGGGGGGAAGCCGGAGAATCCCCAATTCCCAATTCCCAATCCCCAATTCCCAATTCCCAATTCTAAATTCTCTTGACTTTCTCAGATTAATTCTGCTATAGTGAATAACTGTGGTTGAAATGGGTCGATGCCCGAGTGGTTAATGGGGGCGGACTGTAAATCCGCTGGCTATGCCTACGCTGGTTCAAATCCAGCTCGGCCCACCACTTTCCCCGAGTTATGGTCTAGGTTAAGTTAAAACCTTAAAGTTTTGAGCTCACTACTCAAGACAAATACTTAGATTAATACTAACTATCTTAAACTGCCCGTGTAGCTCAGTGGTAGAGCACACCCTTGGTAAGGGTGAGGTCACGAGTTCAATCCTCGTCACGGGCTTTTTATAAAGCTATAACACCCTTGATTTACCGTAATTAAAGCTTTCTACATCTTGTAGCTAGATGTAATACATTAGCATCTGACATAAAAAACTGACATAAGCTGAATCTGTTTTACCCTTTTCTATGCCGTATAGTAAATTTGATTTACCTAAGGTACAGCATGACCTTAACTTGACAATTCATGAGGCTACTCATTTTTTGCCAGAGCTGCCACCCGTAGCCCCTGATACCCTCCTACAACAAATCCTGGCAGAAAATGTGCCGCTAGCCCTAGCTCAGGGAAATGAGAAAGCTCGTAGTGAGTGGATTATTAATCCGGTGTTAACAGGAGTGCGCCGTCTCTCGAACTCTCAAGTGAGTGTTTTTTCAGGGAGAGAGTTTAATGTAGACCCCGCAAGAGAGTTGACAGGTTATGTAGACTTCTTGATTGCAAGATCACCACGTTTGTTAGTGCTCGATACCCCAATTATCATGATGGTAGAAGCCAAACCAGAAAACTTAAATGCTGGGTTGGGGCAATGTGCAGCGGAGATGGTGGCAGCTCAGATTTTTAATCAACAACCGGAGCAAATAATCTATGGTTGTGTTACTAATGGAGAGTTGTGGAAGTTCTTAAAGTTGCAAAAAAACAATTTAACGATTGATCTTGATGTCTATCCACTAGAACCGATTGAAAGGTTGCTAGGCATTTTAATTTACCTAGCGTGTGAAGGCTGAAAAACCTAACACTCTTAAAAAACATTGACGCGGGGACACGGGACGCACCGGACGCGGAGAGGAGGAAAAGACTTGTTACTTGTTACTTGTTATAGCAACCGCCACAACGGTTAGGACACTAAATTTAGCTCAAAATAATAAACGATGTTAATCTGATGTCCTAATGACCCTGGCGGCTGCTATACTTGTTACTTATTCAGCAGACCTCACCTAGACAGATGCCAAATTTTAATAGTTTTGTCAGAAGCACCACTAACAAGAGTTTGCCCATCGGGACTAATGGTAACGGCATAAACCGCACCTAAATGACTTTTGAGAGTACATCGCACCTGTCCAGTACTCAAATTCCACAACTTAATAGTCTTATCTCCACTACCGCTGACTAAAGTCTGACTATCTGGACTAAAGGCAATCGACTGAATATCACCCGAATGCCCTATTAGAGGGCACATAAGCTTGCCAGTCTTGAGATTCCACTGTTTAATGATGCCATCAGCACTGCCACCAGCTAAAGTTTTGCCATCAGGACTAATGGCGATAGTATTAACAAAGGATGAATTTCCGGCAATGGTTTGGATTTCCTGCCCACTGGGTAGATGCCATAGCTTGATGGTTTTGTCATTAGAACCACTAACTAAAAGGCTGCCATCTTTACTGATAGCGACAGCAGCCACAAAGTCTGAATGACCAGTGAGGATAGAAATCATCTGCCTAGTATTCAGATGCCATAGTCTGATGGTTTCATCATTAGAACCACTAACTAAAAGGTTGCCATCTGGACTTATAGCTACACAATTAACAAAGTCTGAATGCCCAGTGAGGGTAGAAATAAGCTGCCCAGTACGTAGATTCCACAGCCTAATGGTGTTATCATAGCTACCACTAGCTAAAATTTGGTTATCTTTGCTGATGGCAACGGCAACCACAAAGTCTGAATGTCCAGTGAGGGTAAAAATTGATTTGCCCGTACTGAGATTCCACAACTGAATACTTGTGTCAGCACTGCCACTGGCCAAAGTTTTTCCATCCTCACTGATAGCAACGGAATGAATCCAGTGGGAATGTCCGGTAAGAGTGTTAACGCAGCACCAAGTCGGATTGTGTGACATTGATTGGGGTAGCTGTAGAACCATAACGAAAAAAGCAATGAGCTTTGTTGCTAGCGCCCATAATCCTAGCATTCTTATGAAAGCTGTCAGCCTTTAAATCCGGTCTTCCCCCTTGTTAAAGGGGGTTAGGGGGGATCGAAACACGCTTATACTGTAACTAGCAACTTACGTTAGTAGTAGTCAGATTGAGGTTCTGGCAATGCCATGAGCTCAAAGTTAGATGGGTCCCGCATATAGCGGATTGCTTCTTCTTCTAAACGGTGGAGTAAGTAGGATTCAAGAGAATTAGTATACCTCAGGGCAGCAAGATAGCCATCTATATAAATACGTAGGTCATCAAAACGATAGCCCCGATTCCACAAATCAACTAGTGCATCGGTAAGCTTTTGATAGTAGCGTATAGTTCGAGGATCTTGAAGCATAATCACAAATAGTTTGGAATTGTTAGTTTTGAAGGAAGTTAGGCCCTAACTATAGTTAAGTTTACCGCAATCACTGAACTAGCAACGGTTTGAACTGTATTATTGTCCTCCTCTTCCCCTATCTTCCCATCTCTCTATCTCCTGAGTAACAATTGTTACAAACTATTGACATTGATTTTGTTAGACTAAAAACCTCCAGCTAAAGGGGAAGTTAAGCTGCTGTGGAATCAATTTGTGTTCAAGTTATCCAAGGAAATCCTCACTTGCGATCGCTATTGGGTTGGCATTTGCAGCAATCAGGCTATGGAGTTTTCCAATCAGATAGCCTTTGTCAAGCAAAACAGGCATTCTCTAATCGTCAACCAGTCCTGGTAGTTTTAGACTCAGACTTACCAGATGGTGATGGCGTTGAGTTTTGCCAATGGCTCCAAGAGCAACGACAGTCACTGATTTTGATGCTATCAGCCCGCAAGACAGAAGGTGATGTTGTTAGAGGACTAAAAGCTGGGGCTGACGATTACTTAGTCAAGCCCTTCGGTATGCAAGAGTTTATGGCTCGAGTGGGAGCTCTAATTCGGCGTGTCCGTTTAAATACTGCCCCACTTTCCTTAAACTATGGTGACCTCAAAATTGATTTAGTACAGCGTCGTGTCTGTCTCAAAGGATATTTTATTGAACTGACACCTCAAGAATTTAGTTTACTATATGTGCTAGCACAATCTGAAGGATTACCTTTGAGCCGTTCAGAATTACTGCGTCGCGCTTGGCCCGATGCTATTGACAATCCTCGTACTATTGATACCCATGTCCTCTCCCTGCGCAAAAAAATTGAGATTGATCCCCGGCAACCCAACTTGATTCAAACTATCCGCAATGTTGGGTATCGGTTTAATCCAGAAATTATCCAAGGACATCAGATACCAATGGAAGAACTAGTGCCAGGAGGCAGGAGGCAGGAGGCAGGAGGCAGGAGGCAGGAGGCAGGAGGCAGGAGGTAGTCCAGATGACAAAATTTTTTCACCACCAGGTGATGAAAGTTGCCGGTTGCCTACTCCCTACTCCTGAAAAGGTACAAGCGAACTGAATGTTCCTGGCATCAGTTCGCTTGTACTAAGTGGTGAACACTTTTGTTTAGAATTCAACTTTTGTACCGTTGAGACGATAAATCTATGTCTCAAGGAAAATTAGCTATCAAGGGAATTTTTACCTAATATTTGCCCTTGGAGAGCCTGAAACTCAGCCACTAGCTCTTGGCGTGTTTCTCCTTTGACTAAGTAGCGGAAAATAAACCAAGCAGTGTAGCCAATCCCCACCAATTCTAAAAAGGGTGCCAATAGTGGAATGTCATTGACAGCATCTAGGACTGCTAGGGTGAGCTTAACTGTAACAATGAGCGAAACAAACAGTCCCAGGGTAATGAGGAACTGTTTATATCTGATAAAGAAGTCACCCACCAAATCAGGCAGTCTCGACGAAAGGTCAGAAACAACTTGTGCCCAGTCCTGTAACTGTTCATTTCCTGGTTGACCAGAAGGATTGGGTGACACTATTTCACCTGGGTTTTCAAGCTTGAGATCTATTTTATTCCTTTGGGCTTCAGCAGCTGCCGTTTCTGGGAGACTGCCCTCAGCTTTAGATTTTGGCAATTCGGATCCTTGCATATTTTTTCTACCGTTTCCTTAAGTAGGACATTTTATCGTTAAGTGAGGCAGCTGTATACAATTACAGTCTGACTAACTTTTGCCCATATTACCAAAGTTCTATAGTAGCTCAGTGAACTACCAACAGTATCTTGTAATAGTTTGATACATCTGTAGAAAAAGGTGGGGAATTTCTGCTGTGCTATGCTAATTTATTTGGCATTAACCTTATAACTTTATAACTGTTCAGGAAGCAGACCCCATGGCTCAGTCTTCTCGTAGCATTATTGCCAGTATTCTGCTCTGTGTTGGCTTAATGATAACCTTGGTAGTATCCCTAACCCAAGGAGCCATTCCCTTGAGCTGGGGAGAGCTTCAGCAGGCATTGTGGCATCAGGGAAGTAGCATTAATCAAACGATTGTCTGGGATCTGCGCTTGCCTCGGATCATCGCGGCACTAATGGTAGGTTCAGCATTGGGACTTTCTGGTGCATTGCTCCAGGGAATGCTACGTAATGGGTTAGCCGATCCTTTTATTCTAGGTATCTCCGCAGGAGCAGGATTGGTGGCGGTAGCCTTTTTCACCTTAGGGTTGCTGCAAAGCTGGATACCTTTGGCAGCCTGGTTGGGCGCGATTACGACAACTGGAATAGTATATCTGTTGGCTCGTAGTCAATCTGGGATATCAGTAGAACGATTGGTGCTGGGGGGAGTGGCCATTAGTTCCTTGTTTGGGGCAGTACAATCGATGCTGTTACTGCTCTCAGATGATGGACGAATTCAGGCTGCTCTCAACTGGTTGGTTGGTAGTCTCAACGGTAGGGGGTGGAGTGAGATAACGATTGCTGGTCCCTATCTGGTCATTGCTCTGCTGGTGGGTTGTACCCTGGCACGAGTGATGAATTTACTACAATTAGGGGACGATCTAGCGGTCAGTTTGGGGGTATCCTTGTGGCGATCGCGAATACTAATCGGAACTATTGCAGCGCTACTGGCGGCAAGTGCGGTAAGTATTGCTGGCTTGGTGGGCTTTGTGGGCTTAATTGTGCCCCATGGAACACGGTTGTTAGTAGGCACAGACTACCGTTGGGTTTTGCCCCTGTCAATTTTGGGAGGAGCCTGGATTGTCCTCCTAGCAGATTGGCTATCTCGTCTGGGAGCCATCGAATTACCCGTGGGTATTGTAACAGCACTGCTGGGTTCTCCAGTTTTTGTTTGGTTACTTTATCGTCGCAGCCACCAAAATTGAGAATTGGGAATTGGGAATTGAGAATTGGGAATTGGGAATTGGGAATTGGGAATTGGGAATTGAGAATTGGGAATGGAGAATTGGGAAAATCTTGGGATGCAGGAAATATTCACATCCTCACTGGAAAGTGAGGCTTTGACGGGAGGTTACGGGGAAGAAAGTATTGTTCACAATATCAGTTTTGCCCTGCAACCGGGGGAATGGTTGAGTATTTTGGGGGCGAATGGCTCTGGTAAGTCAACTCTGTTGCGCTTGCTCAGTCGTATTCTTGCCCCACAACAGGGAACTGTATTACTTGATGGCAAATCTATTCATACGCTTTCCCCACAAATAGTGGCACAAACTTTAGCACTATTGCCCCAACAGCAGACTATCCCTTCTGGGTTAACCGTGCGGCAACTGGTGAGTTTGGGTAGGGCTCCCCATCAATCTTGGTGGCAGTGGGAACTGAATGCGGAGGATCACCAACAGGTGACCCTGGCATTGGAATCTACAGAATTAGTGACTTATAGTAATCGCCCTGTAGAGCAGCTTTCCGGAGGTGAGCGCCAGAGGGCTTTTCTGGCATTAGCCTTGGCACAGGCTCCTCAGGTATTGCTGCTAGATGAACCCACTATGTTGACCAACAACATGCCGATGCNAAATCCGGCTAAACACTTATCGTATCCTTCTACCTTGCAACCTTCTTCCTTCCCTTCTGCCGTCTGCCTTGGAGCCTTGGAGCCTTATTGTCACCAAAGTGTAACTATTCTACCGGATTTGATATCACCTATAGCATTGATGATTACTTGATGTTGTTGAGTACATACTCACCCTACATCAGCCTAGAGTCACAGCAGAGAAATTCCTTGTTTGCTAGTTTGAGAGAAACCTTAGAGAAAAACTGGGACAATAAAATACAAGTTTCCTATTTTTCGGCTTTTTGGATTTTTCAAAAAAGCTGATTTTTAAAGTGAATGGGTAAATTTAAAGCTTTGTTGAGAGATTGTTTAGCTTTAGCGGATGAGCTAATCGCGAAGGCTACCCAAAATGAATAACATTGGATAGCCTTGCTTAGGTATTAGGTTACAGTTAAGAAATCATAAAGGCTCCATCTTAGGCAGCAAGAAAAAATTGTGGTCAGCCTATTCCCCATTCCCAAAAACCAGGATCTTTGTACCTCATCTAAATGAGAAACGCTATAACTTCACTTCAATATCCACACCCGCAGGCAAATCAAGTTTCATCAGAGCATCAATGGTTTTGGAAGAAGGCTGATAAATGTCAATAATGCGTCGGTGGGTGCGTGTTTCAAAATGCTCTCGCGAATCTTTATCAACGTGGGGCGATCGCAAAATGCAGTAGATACGACGCTTGGTGGGTAAGGGAATCGGACCAATAGCGGTGGCGTTTGTCCGGTTAGCTGTATCCACTATCTTCTCACAGGAGGTGTCCAGTAGTCTGCGGTCGAAGGCTTTCAAGCGAATCCGAATTTTTTGCTGTTGAATCGTTGCCATTGTTTAATTTTCCAGGTTCAAAACTAAAGACTTAAGGGTAGCTATGCCACAGCAGATGAATAAGGAGCAGAAAAGCTATTTGCCTCTCTGCTCCTGTTTCAAATCGCAATAGCGCTATTCAAGGATTTTGGAAACGACACCTGAGCCGATGGTACGACCACCTTCTCGAATGGCGAAACGCATTCCTTGCTCAATAGCGATCGGGTTGATTAACTGTACAGTCATTTTGATGCGATCGCCTGGCATCACCATTTCTGCTGTGGAACCATCGTCAGCGGTAAAAGCGTCGATTGTACCGGTAACGTCGGTAGTGCGCACGTAGAATTGAGGTCGGTAGCCGGAGAAGAAGGGGGTGTGACGCCCACCTTCGTCTTTCTTGAGAACGTACACCTCAGATTCAAACTTGGTGTGAGGGGTAATGGAACCAGGTTTGGCAAGCACCATCCCCCGCTCAATACCCTCTTTGTCGATACCCCGTAGCAGTACTCCTACGTTGTCACCAGCCATACCTTCGTCCAAAGTCTTTTGGAACATTTCCACGCCAGTGACGGTTGTTTCCCGTGTACCTTGAATGCCGACTAATTCTACTTTTTCGCCCACTTTAACCTTGCCCCGCTCAATACGACCGGTGGCTACAGTACCCCGACCGGTGATCGAGAATACGTCCTCAACTGCCATGAGGAAGGGCTTATCTACATCCCGCTCTGGTGTTGGGATGTATGCGTCTACTTCGTCCATGAGAGCGAGGATCTTGTCAACCCATTCATTGTCACCCTTGGCTATGTCCGGTTTGCTGGTGAGAGCTTCCACTGCCTGCAATGCTGAGCCAATAACAATGGGTATGTTGTCACCATCAAAGTCATAATCGCTCAAGAGTTCACGGACTTCTAGTTCTACTAGTTCGATCAGTTCGTCGTCATCTACTTGGTCTTGTTTGTTCAAGAAGACAACAATGTTAGGAACTCCCACTTGCCGTGCTAGAAGGATATGCTCTTTGGTTTGTGGCATCGGACCATCAGCGGCAGAAACCACAAGAATGGCTCCATCCATTTGAGCAGCGCCGGTGATCATGTTCTTGACATAGTCGGCGTGTCCTGGACAGTCTACGTGAGCATAGTGACGATTGTCAGTTTCGTACTCAACATGGGCAGTGTTGATCGTAATACCCCGTGCCTTTTCCTCAGGAGCCGCGTCGATTTCTTCATAGCTTTTGACTTTGGCTTTCCCTTGTGCTGCCAATGACATAGTAATAGCAGCAGTTAGGGTAGTTTTACCATGGTCTACGTGACCAATCGTGCCTATGTTGACGTGGGGTTTGTTCCTTTCAAACTTTGCGCGTGCCATGAATTATGTGTTCCTTATTCCTAGTTATGCGTTCCCTTTGTTTTTAGCGATGATGGCTTCAGCTACATTGCGAGGCACCTCGTCATAGTTGCTGAACTCCATTGAGAAAATACCCCGACCTTGGGTCTTAGAGCGGATATCAGTAGCATAACCAAACATCTCTGCTAGTGGAACTTTCGCAGTGACTTTGGCTAAACCTTCCTCAGAACCCATACCCTCTATTTGACCACGGCGGGAGTTGAGGTCACCCATGACGTCCCCGAGGAAGTCTTCAGGCACTTCAACTTCAACTTTCATCATAGGCTCTAACAGTACTGGTGAAGCCTTGAGTACGGCATTCTTGATGGCCATTGACCCAGCAATCTTAAATGCCATTTCTGAAGAGTCTACCTCGTGGTAAGACCCGTCCACTAAAGTTGCTTTGAGGTCAATCACAGGATAACCAGCTAGCACACCAGATTCACAGGATTCTTTCATTCCCTGCTCGGCAGGAGAGATGAATTCCTTCGGTACAGCACCGCCAACAATCTTGGAGACAAATTCAAAACCGGTGCCTGGTTCCCCTGGCTCTAATTCGATTTCGACATGACCGTACTGACCTTTACCACCACTTTGGCGAATAAACTTGCCTTCAGCTTTCACTTGTTTGCGAATTGTTTCTCGGTAGGCTACCTGTGGAGCGCCAACATTAGCTTCTACCTTGAACTCTCGCAACATCCGGTCTACCAGAATTTCCAGATGCAACTCACCCATACCGGCAATTACAGTTTGGTTAGTTTCTGGATCAATGTTGACTCGGAATGTTGGGTCTTCTTCCGATAGAGCCTGGAGCGCTTTGGATAGCTTCTCCATATCCTGCTTGGTTTTGGGTTCTACTGCTACTGAAATCACCGGTTCGGGAATATAGAGAGATTCCAGAATTACTGGTGTATCTTCGTCACAGATAGTATCCCCAGTAATAGTTTGCTTCAAGCCAACAGCAGCTCCTAAGTCACCAGCCCTTAGCTCATCGACATCTTCCCTGTCGTTTGCCTTCAAACGAATTAAGCGTGAGATTCTTTCCTTACGATCCTTGGTGGAGTTAAGGACATAACTACCCTTCTTGAGTATTCCCGAATAGACCCGCAGGAAGGTCAAGCGGCCATAGGGGTCAGCCATAATTTTGAAGGCGAGAGCTGACATGGGGGCGTCATCATCAGCTACCCTTTGGGTCACTGTACCATCTGGCAATGTTCCCTCAATTGGTGGAACATCGATTGGAGCTGGTAAGTAATCAATTACGGCGTCTAGCAGCAGCTGAACACCTTTATTTTTGAAAGCAGAGCCACAGAGCATGGGTACGAGTGTCCCATCTATAGTGCCTTTGCGTAGAGCCGTGCGAATTTCTTCCTCAGTAAGTTCTTCACCCTCAAGGTACTTCTCGATTAAAGCTTCGTCGCTTTCGGCAACGGATTCGATTAGTTTAGTGCGGTATTCTTCTGCCTGTTCCTTGACATCTTCGGGAATTTCGGTGTCTTCAATATCCGTTCCCAAGTCATTGGTGTAGATCTTGGCTCGCATCCGCACCAAGTCAACAATGCCTCGTAAGTCGCTTTCCTGTCCAATAGGTATTTGGAGCGGAACTGCGTTGCACCGTAGGCGATCGCGAATTTGGTCGTATACCTTGAAGAAATTAGCACCGGTGCGGTCCATCTTGTTGACAAAGACAATGCGAGGCACCTTGTAACGATCTGCCTGACGCCAAACTGTCTCAGATTGAGGTTGAACACCTCCTACTGAGCAGAATACAGCAATTACGCCATCCAATACTCGCATCGAACGCTCGACTTCAATGGTGAAGTCAACGTGACCCGGTGTATCAATAATATTAATCTGGTGTTCTCTCCAACTTGTGCTGATGGCAGCGGCAGTGATGGTAATTCCCCGCTCCCGCTCTTGGGCCATCCAGTCGGTTACTGCTGTCCCGTCATGGACTTCACCTATTTTGTGAACAATCCCTGAATAAAAGAGAATTCGTTCAGTTGTTGTTGTCTTGCCCGCATCAATATGGGCTGCAATACCAATATTGCGTGTTCTTTCAAGCGGGGTGGTTCTTGCCACAGCTACCTCCTTCGTTTGCTGCCACTGTCATCTATAGCCGTAGGCTTAACGGCGAATTGTTGACTTGCACGTTACTATTTGTACTATCTGTTTACAATTCTATACTTTCGTTTAAAATTTTAGGGATTTGCCACAGAGCAATCTGCTCAGAAGACTCTACAAATCTCACTATTTCAGTAGTACTACTGGGCAATCAGTAGGATTACTCAGCCATTAGTAACGATAATGGGCGAAAGCCTTATTTGCTTCTGCCATCCTATGGGTTTCTTCACGCTTGCGAATAGCGTTTCCGGTTTCATTAGCGGCATCCATCAACTCATTTGCTAATTTGCTGGCCATGGTTCGACCAGAGCGAGATCTGGAAAATCGGATTAGCCAACGTAGAGCCAGAGTGGTTCCTCTGTCTGAGCGAACTTCCATTGGAACCTGATAGGTTGCACCTCCGACCCGACGAGCCTTTACTTCTACCAAAGGAGTGACATTCCTCACTGCTTTTTCAAATGTTTCTAGAGGTTCTTTACCGGTGCGTTCCTCAATTATTTTCATTGCCCCGTAGATTATACGATTGGCAACAGATTTTTTGCCATGATGCATAATCCGCCGTACCATCATGCTGATCAGGCGGCTATTGTAGACTGGATCTGGGGGTACAGGACGTCTTTTGATAACTGTGCGACGAGACATAATAAAGCAAAAAAAGAGACAATATATTAATATGCACTTTGCCCCTCGCTACTTGAATCTTGGGGGGCAGCAAGTGACATAAGCCATTATTATTAGGGGTAAGGTCAAATGGGTGCGTAGGATTTCAATTGGTGAGCGTTTGGACGTTGATCTGATTATTACCCTACGCCTTTTCTCCCTCATCCGCTTACTTAGGACGCTTAGTTCCATATTTAGAACGGCTTTGAGTCCGGTCTTTAACTCCGGCAGTATCTAGAGTACCCCGAATAATATGGTATCTAACTCCTGGCAAGTCCTTGACACGACCTCCCCTAATCATCACAACCGAATGTTCTTGTAGGTTGTGACCAATACCTGGAATATAAGCGGTCACTTCAAAACCAGAAGTTAGGCGAACCCTTGCCACTTTTCTGAGGGCTGAATTCGGTTTCTTGGGAGTTGTTGTGTATACTCTGGTGCAGACACCTCGGCGCTGTGGACATTGCTTAAGCGCCGGTGACTTGGTTTTCTTCTTGGCTTTTGCTCTTTCGCTACGAATGAGCTGCTGGATTGTGGGCATGAGTTACGGGGTGTACAGCTCCCTTGACAGTTCTAAATATTGACAGCTTTTAATTGTATCGACATTGCAGAGCTGCTGTCAATTTTTTTTCACTCTTTGTAGCTTGGTCAATAGGTCGCAATTCAAGCTTCTACCCTAAAAGAGTTACCGCAACCACAGCTGAATACGGCGTTGGGGTTATGGAAGCGAAACCCGCCTCCCATGAGGTCTTCTGAATAATCTACCGTTAGACCGTTGAGGTAGTTGAGACTTGAGGCATCTACGATGACACAGATCCCTTCACAGTTATAAATGCGATCGCCAGGATTGATCTCGTCGTCAAAATCAATAGTGTAGTAAAGCTGAGCACACCCGCCAGCTTGAACCCCTAGGCGTAATCGTGCTTCCTGGTTGTGACGCCTCAACTGTAGGCGTCTAATTTCACTAACAGCAACTTTGCTAAGATTGATCATTAACGAAGAAGTAAGGATTTGGTGGAGTGTTAACTATCAGCACCTCGGCTGAGGTGCTGATAAAGGAATAAGTTTACAGTAATTGAAGCAGAAAGCCCACTCCTTTAGGTGTGGGATGAATGCGTAGCACCCTGAGGTGCAGTCTACCTCAGTTGTGCAAAAATAGTTATAGCGCCACATTTTCTGGAAGCACAGAGAAATTATAGCTTGCACTTATCAACCACATTGTACTATATTTTATTTATCGTCAACAGGTCGAGCCGATGTTAGTTTTAGAAGCCAAGTTAAAAGGTAAGCAATTAAGGATGAATTAACCACAGAGGCACAGAGGACACAGAGGTTAGATTTACTATATATGTGCGCACATTTTCCCATGATACAATAATACCATAGAGCGAGAGCGATCGCAACTAGAATATTGGGAATTGAGACAAAAGTTCAGTATATTTCGTAGGGGCGGGTAATGGGTCATTGGTGTCAACTTAAACTAAAGATAGCTTAATGCTTAGCTTCCACACCCGCCAAGAGTTTAAACTCTTGGCTAATAGCTAAAGTCCACGCTTTGTGGACTGAAGATTGAGTCATCTTTAGATGACTTGAGCTTAAGCCAAGGAACTTAAGTTCCTTGTGGGGCATGGGTTTTACGTTAAGTTGACACAATGGTTTAGGGCCACCCTTAACGCATTTTACGATAACGTTTGTACAAAACCCGCCCCTACAATTTACAATTGATTTATTGGGGGATTGGTTGGATTCACCGGTAGGTTGTGGTAGGGCGGGAAATGATCCCAATATTTGGGTAAAATGGTCTAGATTATCACGCTTACCCGCCCCTACAATAGGTACAATTTTAGGTGTAATTTAATTCTCGATTTGATCGCGATCGCTTAAACGAACAGTGAGTCTTAACGAATACAAACAGCAAATCAGAGCATTCTACGATGCCAGAACCAGCTATGACAATGATTTCACCTACCGTCGTGCCCTGCCTCTAATCGAATTGGCACAACTGCAATCAGGACAACAGATCTTAGATCTTGCCACAGGAACTGCTATTATCGCGATCGCGGCGGCTGAAATAGTCGGTAGCCAAGGTCAGGTCATCGGTGTAGACTTTTCCCCAGGGATGCTGGCACAAGCACGACGCAAAATTGCTGCTGCGAGGTTGCAAAACTTGGAATTGAGGGAAGCAGACGTAGAAACGATTACTTTCGAGGATCAGAGTTTTGATAGCATTTTCTGTGCCACAGCCATTGTGCTGCTTGGTGACATTCCTGCTGCCTTCCGCAATTGGTACCGCTGGCTCAAACCTGGTGGAATCCTTGCCTTTTCCTGCTGGTCGATGACCTCCTTTTTTACCCCGATTATTATTAAAGTCTGCGCTAAGTATGGCTTCGAGTTACCGAATCTCCATGAACCCTTGGGAAGTAAAGAGAAATGTTATACCTTACTGCAAGAGGTAGGATTTCAAGACATCGAAATCCAAACCGAGCAATTTGGCAGTTATCTGAGTCTCGAAGATGCTCAAAATTTTTGGCAGGGTTTATGGTTAAGTGCCAATGGTCATCCTTTGTTACACTTATCAACTGAGCAAATCGAGCAATTGAAAGCCCAATTTAGGGCAGACATTGCTACTTTAGCTACAGATAAAGGGGTTTGGCAGGAAAAGACTACGTTTTTTGTCACTGGGAAAAAGTTATAGCGTTTCTCATGATTGATGAGGTACAAAGATCCTGGTTTTGGGAATGGGGAATGGGGAATAGGGAATGGGGAATAGGCTCACCAGAATTAGCTGTACCTCACGGATGTGAGAACTGCTATAAACTAAGAGGTTGTTAGCAGAACAAATCAATGAATCAAATAACCAAGATTTCAGGACGGGGAATTCCCCTAATGGGTAATGATATTGATACAGACCGTATTATACCTGCTCGGTTCCTACGCCATATTACCTTTGAGAGTTTAGGAGAGCAGGTTTTTGTTGATGATCGTGCCCAAGCTGGAGGAGAACATCCTTTTGATCAACCCCAATACCAAGGCTCTAATATTTTAGTAGTAAACGGTAACTTTGGTTGTGGTTCCTCCCGAGAACATGCACCCCAATCTCTAAGCAGATGGGGTATCCAAGCCATAGTTGGAGAGAGTTTTGCAGAAATTTTCTTTGGTAACTGTGTCGCGATTGGTATTCCCTGTGTAACGGCTGAACCTGAGCTAGTCAAGCAATTACAAGCATTACTCCAGTCAAATCCTCAGGCTGCGATGAGTGTTGATTTAGATGCAAAGCAAGTCCAATGTGGAGACCTCCAAATCTCTGTAGCTATCGGTGAAGGGCCAAGAAAAATGCTGACTACAGGTACTTGGGATAGTTGTGGACAACTTGTCAACCAAGTTGAGCAAATTCGGGCTACTGCTGCCAAGTTACCTTATCTAAATTGGGACAATCAAGTTACAGCAACCGCTGGGTAAACTTTTAAGAAGCAAGGAGTTTAGGAGTACTCCTTCGCAGAAGGCTTTGCCAACAGGAGACAGGAGTAGGGCAGATACAATAAACCTTACAGCCTCCTGCCTCCTGCCTTCAAAGTTCTACCAAGAATGAGCAATCCAGCCAAGTTGTAAATCTTGACCCCAGCCACCTGCTTGCGGTGGAGTGACATCCACTCGGAATATACGGGCAACAGCTTGTTGAGTATTAACTTCTACAATGGATACAGCGAAGGCATCCGGAATTGGTGGCAAGCCAGACTGTTGTAATGTATTGGCGACGATTGTTGGTGTTTTAGGGAATGGTTGGGGAAAAAGTATAGTAACCTCTTTGGCGAACGTAGTACCATTTTGATTTCCGACAGGAACTACACCACTTTGAATAATACTCATTGTTTTGTACTCACGATTTTTTCCTTAATCTATCATACATGTCTAATAATTATTTGAATTAATAGGTTAACAATTCTTATTTAAGTCTTTTGAACAAGAATTGTATTAATTAATTTTCACACAAGTTATTAACTTATTATTAACATTATGACTTGACAAAACTACTCATATACCCATCCAAGACCAAATCCGGGGATACAAGTACTCATTACTCATTACTCATTACTCTTGAGAAAAAAGGCTCCAAGGCAGAAGACAGAAGGCATAAGGCAGAAGGCTCTAAGGGAAGCTGACTTGTTTCTCATTTTCTTTTTGGGGCGGAAGTCCCTAAAGATGCTCATTACTTATTACTTATTACTTATTACTTGTTACTTATTACTTATTACTTAACCAACTCATTCCCCAGTTTGGTAATAATTCAGATATAACAGTTCTAACTGACCACTGTACTCCTGAATTGCTGCTAGCTGACGCCGATATAAGCCGCGAAAAGTATTGGCAAATAGCAGGGTAAAAATTGCCACAGATAACCCAGCTACAGTTGTGATTAAAGCATCGCTGAGTCCTGCGGTTACAGTAAGGGTATCACTACCCCCAATATCGCCAATCATTAGACCAGAAAAAGACTCAACCAATCCGAGAATTGTACCTAACAAACCTAATAGGGGAGCAATACTAATGATTGTCTCAAACACAGTACCGAAACGCCTCAATAACGGTAACTCAGCTTGAGCAGCAGTTTCTAGTGCCAGCCGAAACTTCTCTGGGGTGGGTTGTTGCAGGGACAAAGCCGCCAGGAAAATCCGTGCTATTGGCAAATCACTATTTTGCTCTAGTTTACGAAATGATGAAGCAGAGTCTTGCTGGTAGAGTTTGAGAACCTCCCGGATGATACGGTTTTGACGCTTAATAACTCGCAACCAAAATACTAAGCGCTCAAAAATTAGAGAGAAAGCCAGTATAGATAATGCCAGTAGAGGCAAGTAAACAATTCCACCTAAAGAAGGCAAGGTGTTGATTGGCATTGCAGGGAATTGGGAATTGGGAATTGGTAATTGGGAATTGGTAATTGGGAATTGGTAATTGGGAATAGAGTACAATTCACACCGAAAAATAAGATTATAAACTAGTCATATCAAGGGATTAAGTCCCAAATGAGCATTTCTAGCTTCAGCAAGAGTAATGACAAACAACAAACAACAAACAACAAATGACAAATGACAAACAACAAATGACAAATGACAAACAACAAATAAATTAAATACCCCCAAGGGAATTCGAATCCCTGTCGCCTCCGTGAAAGGGAGGTGTCCTAGGCCTCTAGACGATGGGGGCTTGTTTTTTTCACCTTCGTAAGAATAACCGATTTCTCAAGCCCTGTCAACTATTTTGGTGAATTTATTTTATTCCTTTGCGCAATTGAGCCAAACGCTGTTGGGACTTGGGATCGAGAGAATTGACTAAAAAGCGACTGCGACTTGGTTTTTGGGGTCGCTGTTGTTTGCGGGTGCGACTAATAGTAGATTCAACTTCCTGCGCTAACTGTTGAGATGACATCCATTCTGCTCCATACCCAAGTATCGTCTGTTGTTGAGCTCTATCTGATGTGGCGACAATCAAGCGTCCTCTTGGCTGAGGGTGGTTGCCTCTATAGGAAGCACAAAATTTTTCGATGTGAGTGTCTGCTGTCTGACCAAACTCTGTGTAGTAAACTAATAAATGGTCGGTTACAGCTTCAGAGGAAGTAGGTCTCTTCTGATATTGAGCATCAAAGATCAACTGGGACTTGTATCCCTCAAAGGCACTGTAGTTGATCAAAACCTCGATTAACTCTTGACGAGCTGTCGCCAGTCCATAGCGATCACGGGTCTTTTTCAGACCAGGCCAGGCTCCAATAATATTGTAGCCGTCAACTAGTAAGACGACCTGCGGTAAAAGGCGAGGCATCGTTTTAAGTCAAAATTCTTTGTAAGATATTACTTATCTTTAGTATATTAACAATACTTTACAGATAGATAAAGATATTGGCAATATCTTAATGAAGGGAATTGGGAATTGGGAATTGGGAATTGGGAATTGGGAATTGGGAATGGAGAATTGGGAATGGAGAATTGGGAATTGGGAATTGGGAATGGAGAATTGGTGAGTGTAAATATCTCCTTGTCTCCCTTGTCTTCCCCAGCTCCCTCAGCTCCTCAGCTCCCCAGCTCCCCAGCTCCCCCAGCTTTTTATCAGGAATCTAAATTCTCCCCAAACCACTCCACTGCATCTTTGAGTGCTGTTGTCAAGTTAGATTGGGGTAAACCTAATTCTTTGACTGCCTTGGAAGCATCATAATACATTAGTTGTTGAGACATCCGTACTCCATCTAAGGGGACTGAAGGAGGTTTACCCAAAGGAGCAAGAAGGTATTCGTCAATCCAAGCAACAGTCAAGGGTAACCAAACCGGTACTGTTTTTTGAGGTGCTCTAATACCGGTTATTTGCGCAAGTTGGTCAAGTATGGCTTTCAGAGTCAGGTTTTGGTTGCCTAGAATGTAGCGTTGTCCCGATTTTCCTTTATTTAGAGCCAGCAGGTGTCCCCAGGCGACATCCCGCACGTCAATAAAATTTAACCCTGTATCGACATAAAAAGGCATTTGCCGACGCAAGAAGCGTACAATAATATCCCCTGTGGGAGTTGGTTTCAAGTCCCAAGGACCGATGGGACTGCTAGGATTAACAATAACAACGTCTTGACCTGTTTGAGCTGCTTGCTTGGCCTCTTGTTCCGCCAGATATTTAGACTTTTTGTAATGACCCACCAGTTGCTCTAGGGGACTTTGATGAGTTTCATCTACTACCTTACCAGCTTTACCTACCCCGATCGCGGCCACTGAACTAGTATAAACAGTACGCTCAATCCCTGCTCGACGAGCGCTCAAGAGTAAATTGCGAGTTCCTAAAACATTATGGCGATATAGTGCCTCTTGGTCAACCTGCCAGAGGGAATAATGAGCTGCGACATGAAAGAGTACCTGAGCACCTTGCATCTGTTGGTAGAGGTTAGGATGATTCAAGTCACCCTTAACTATTTCTACATCTAGGTTCTGGAGGTTATCCAGTCGGCTAGTGGGACGCACAAGTGCCCGTACTCGGTATCCTTGCTGTAGTAGTAGGCGCACCAGATTAGCACCTATAAATCCTGTACCTCCCGTGACAAAAGTTTGTATTGGCATTGATAGTAGATAATTACGTCTAAGGTGAAACAGACAACAGAAAAAGGAGGCTCAAAGATGGGAATGTCACTCACCATGATCCTACCAGTTACTGCGATCGCTAATTGTCTCTGCATGGTCTAAAATCCAGTGAATGCCCTGTTTCTTCAGATCCACTGCAAATTTTACTTCACCCTGTATGGAATACCCCCTAATATTTTAGGTTGAGAAGCTGTTATCAACTACCAACTCACTCAAGGGTAATTGTCCGGGTTTTGGCCAAGCGTCTTTGACCTTTTTCCCAATTGCTACCATCGGACCCATAACATGATCTTCAGGTAACTTAACTAATTCTGCTACCTTATCAATATCAAAACCAATCATTGGGCAAGAATCATAACCCATGGCTTTAGCCGTTAACATTAGAGTTTGCATAGCCATACCAATTGAACGTTGAGCCTCATCTCGTTGCAGCCATTCACGTCCTTCATGGAAAGGTCCCATCCAACCTACCAGAAGCTCAGCAACTGCTTCGGGAGCATTCTGCCAATAGCGTTGTGGATCTTTTTGCCATGCTTTCATATCTGCGGTAAAGAGAATGAGTAAGGAAGCATCGGTCATTTGTGCTTGATCATTACCCAACTCTTTGCGGATCTTTTGTCGTAATTCAGGATCACGAAGAATGACGAAGCGCCAGTGTTGGATATTAAAACTGGTGGGAGCCTGAATTGTAGCTTCCAGGAGTTTCTGCTCTTCTTCAGCGGTTATTTGATGTTCAGGATCAAAATGCTTAACAGCGCGGCGTTGATAAACTGCGTCTAAAGTATCCATTGTTGTTTGTTGTTGGTTGTTGGTTGTTGGTTGTTGGTCGTTGGTTGTTTGTTGTTGGTTGTTGGTTGTTTGTTGTTTGTTGTTTGTTGTTGGTTGTTGGTTGTTGGTTGTTTGTTGTTTGTTGTTGGTTGTGTGGAACTGGCATCCTGCCAGTAGAGTGGAACTGGCATCCTGCCAGTAGAGTGGAACTGGCATCCTGCCAGTAGAGTGGAACTGGCATCCTGCCAGTAGAGTGGAACTGGCATCCTGCCAGTAGCAAGTGGAACTGGCATCCTGCCAGTAGAGTGGAACTGGCATCCTGCCAGTAGCAAGTGGAACTGGCATCCTGCCAGTAGTAGGTAGTAGACAGTAAGCCCTATTCAGGTTTTCTTGATTAACCCAAGATCATCTTAGATTTTACCTTATTGCCAATTCCCAATTCCCAATTCCCCATTCCCTATTCTTGCAAAATAGCTAGTCATCAAATTGCGATAATATTGTCTCCGACCCGTATCTTTGATAGCTTTGACAAAATCTTCATTATCCCAAGCATTGATTTGACTTGGTTGTTTGTTGTTGGTTGTTTGTTGTTGGTTGTTTGTTGTTTGGGAATTGCTTCCTTGTCTTCCTTGTCCCCCTTGCCTTCTGCCTCCTGCCTCCTGCCTTCAATTAGGCTAAATCAAAGAGCAAAACTTCGGTATTGTCGCTGGTGGCTGCTAGTTCGATGTTGTTTTCTCCAGTAATCGCAACCCCATCACCAGTACTAAAAATCAGACCATCGATCTCTACAGAACCCCTGGCTATTTGTAGCCAGATTGACCGGTTGGGCTCACTGATGTGGTTGACGTGATCGCCTTGATGCAAAACGGTAACATAAAGATTGGTATCCTGATGAATCGTTACTGAATTTTCCCTACCATCAGGAGAAGCGACTAGTCGTAACTTTCCTTGTTTTTCCTCTAGAGGAAAGTGCTTTTGCTCATAGCTAGGTGCAATTCCGGTTTGGTTAGGCAGAATCCAAATCTGTAGAAAGTGGACAAGCTCAGTATTAGAAGCGTTAAATTCACTGTGAGCGATTCCCGTCCCCGCAGACATCCGTTGTACATCTCCAGGACGAATCACCGAACCATTACCAATACTATCTTTGTGCTCTAGCCCTCCTGCTAGGACATAGGAGATAATTTCCATGTCTTTGTGGCTATGAGTACCAAACCCTTTACCCGGTTGAACACGATCCTCATTAATCACCCGCAGATTGCCGAATCCCATGTGCCTGGGGTCGTAATAGTTACCAAAGGAAAAGGTATGCTTGCTCTCAAGCCAACCAAAACTGGCTTGACCTCTTGCTTCAGTTGAACGAACAGTAATCATCCTTGTGACCTCCTGTTGTCTAGCATCATTGAGCTCTTAATTTGTATTATTATCCGTTTCTTCAAAAAAGACAATACTATATTTCAATGACATATTGTTTCCTCAAAGGAGACAATGCTGTACTGTGTTAATATAGCTCAAGTTCAGAGCCTACTTCCTTGCCATATGAGAGAAGAACCAGAGTTTTTAGCTCTTGAAGAAACCGAGTCCAAAGTTCATGATCATTTGACCGGTTTACTTCCTAATCCTGAAGTTTTAGCTCAATATAATCATCTGGGTGCAGATTCTGCTCAAAGAATAATTGCCATTGCCGAGAAAGAGCAAGAACATCGGCATAAAATGCAAGAAAAACTTGTGGATGCTAGACTTATGGTTATGAGGCAAGCCAGAAATGAAAGAAAATTATGGCAAGTTTTTGCATTCTCTCTAGCTGTTGTTTCCGTTATCTGTGGTGCAATTACTGCTATGTTGAGAGAGCCAATTGCTGGTGAAATTATCGGTTCTGTCGGTGTTGCTGGGTTAGTGATTGTATTTGTTTTATGTTTGAGAGAGGACAAGAAATATTTTCAGTCTCCAAGGGAAGAGTAGTGGCCGTAATTTATTGGTTTAAAAGGAGTGTGGGGAGGTGGGGAGATGGGGGGATGGGGAGATAGGGAAAAAATCTATATCTACTCATTACTCATCACCCATCACTCATCACTCATCACTCATTACTCATCACTCATTACTCATTACTCATCACTCATTACTCATTACTCAATAACAATGTTAACAACCAAATCCCCACAAAAATTGGTGCAGATTCAGCAAAAATTAGAAGAAGAAAGCAGAGAACGAGACCGCATCAATAACGTTCTTTTGTTACTCGAACATCTAGTAGAAAAAGAAGAAGTAACTGTAAAAATGATTCTGAATTGTCTTTATGATGTAGGTTCTGTCAACTTAATCAATAAAAAAATTGAGGCTCGACGTCTCAATAAAATAATGAAATCCATTGCCAAAATGTCTAAGCCAGCTTTTAGAATAGTGGCACTATACTGGTTTAAAAAAAATTGCCCTCAACTGATTACTGATTGGCTCCACGAAAAGGTTACCTTTAAAGATGCAGAAGAAGCTGTCTCTCAGGTGGTAGATACTTCTCTTGATTCCTTGCCAGAGGTAGAGATTTACAACCAAGAGATTAAATATCTACGTTCTCAGGTGAGATTGCTAGCTGGGAGTTTGATTGTCGTGATCTTGTTCTTTGTGACAACTTCATACTTTTAAGTAGACAGAAGTGTTAAGTAATTAAGTAGGTAAATGAACATAAATTGAACTATGTTACAAAATATAAATAAGGCTCAAACCCTTACAAATGAACAATCACAAATAAGTAATTATACTCTTTTTGGGATTAGTATTGTAGAATACATTTTTGATAATTTAGCTGTAATTTTTCCCTAAACCTTATACCCTATGCCTTTCACCCTTTTTGCCAGCAACACAAATCTTAAAAATTACTGATCAATTGACTAGTAAAGATATTTAACTGAGTAAACTGAAGGCTAGGCAATATATCTCAAGTAGATTGTCTAACAACTCGACTAGCTGCCTGTTTTGGACAGCTGGTCACTTGACACAATTAGTTGTTTGCCTAAAAACTAGCAAGCACTAACCTCTAGCTGTCATTCATCTAGAACAAAACACCAAACATTAGGAGATTTACTGTGAATTTGGAAGGCGTAAAACCAGGGCAACTTTATACAATTGCAGCGCTCATAGCCATGAACATGATTGCTTTCACGGCTCTACTATACAAGTTCTAAACCCCTGTAGCCTACTTGTTTTAGTGTGATCTGTATTGTTAGAGTTGGCATCAATTCCTAATTAGGTCTTGGTGTCTGAGCACATCGGTGTAGGGCGCACATCGGTGTAGGGCGCACATCGGTGTAGGGCGCACATCGGTGTAGGGCGCACATCGGTGTAGGGCGCACATCGGTGCGCCCCTACTGATGTAACATCTGGATAGAATATATATTTCTATACCAATGGAACCTCAAGCCCAATCAAAAAGCCAATTTGAATTAGACCTACTCAAACAGGAATACTTTTTCCTGCAAACCACTGTTGAAGACTACAACAAACAGATTTGGGCAATCAAAGCTTTAGGAATTAGCGGGACAGGCGTGGTAATTAACCTGGTACTCAAAGAAAGCAAAAACGAGATTGCCCTAATTGGTTGTGCTATTCCTCTATTTTTCTGGATTTTAGAGAGTCAATGGAAACATTTTCAGCGAGGCTTCTACCCCCGTATCCGGGAAATTGAAGAAATTTTAACCAAGGAAGCTAAGTTACGTGGTCCAGCAATTTTTGGCGGCTGGAGTCGTGCCTTTAAAAGAACTACCACCCCCAAACACCAAGGCTATCTTTGGGATGGTTTATTGAACCGCAGTGTTTTTCTCACCTATGTGCTAGAAATTGTCTGTCTGTTGGTATTGTCAGTAATTAAACTTCCCTAGTATTTTGGAGGCAGGAGGCAGGAGGCAGGAGGCAGGAGGCTGTAAGGTTTTTGATATAATGCGATGGCATTCCCAATTCCCAATTCCCAACTCCCAAACAACAAATAACAAACAACAAATAACAAACAACAAACAACAAATAACAAATAACAAATAACAAACAACAAATAACAAATAACAAATAAATCAAGGAAAGGATAAACAGTTATAATTCTATTCCACCTTGCAACCTTCTTTCTGCCCTTGGAGCCTCCGGTTCCCCTCCTTGGAGGGGTTATACCAAATCCGGTTACAATGGAGCCGCTTTGGCAAACTGCGAAAACTCGCTCACCAGACGTTGCATGCAACGTCTCTACAGGGTGAGATATAGCGGGTATATCGATACCGGATTTGGTATTAGGGGTGGGTTGNATAAAAAGATGACTCAAACACTGACTAAGACTGCTTTACCACCTCCATTCCCTGACCATACTCAACTACCAGAATCAGATGGGACATTTGTGTTCGCGGAGCGTGCCGTAGGCAAAAATTTTCAGGAGCATCCTCAAAGCTTAATTCTGACAGATTCCATTGGTTCAACCTTGCAACGGCTGCATCCAGATGGGCAATATTGCATTGGACAAGATTGTGGTATTTATTGGCGAGAAACTGACCCTCCAGAGAAAGGAGCCGAAGCACCAGACTGGTTCTATGTGCCGGATGTGCCACCCAGATTAGATGGTGACATCCGCCGTTCCTATGTATTGTGGCGGGAATATATCACACCCATCATCGCTCTAGAGTTTGCCTCTGGTGATGGTAGCACAGAGCGAGACAAAACTCCTTTATCTCGCTCAGAAACTGGAGAAGTAACCAAACCGGGCAAGTTTTGGGTTTATGAGCGAGTGATGCGTATTCCCTACTATGGCATCTATCAAGTCAGCAACGGTACTTTAGAAGTCTACCACCTAACTAATGCCCTCTATGAGAAGATGACTCCTAACGAGCGAGGACATTATCTAATTGACTCAATGGGGGTAGAGTTGGGATTATGGGAGGGGCCATTACTGAATAATCCTGAACAACCCTGGCTGCGCTGGTGGGACTTAGATGGGAATCTGTTGTTAACAGGAGACGAAAAAGCTCAACAGGAACGACTTGAGAAGGAACAGGAACGACATCAGAAAGAGCAAGCATTGCAAAAATTAGCTCAGGAGCGACTTGAGAAGGAGCAAGCATTACAACAATTAGCTCAGGAGCAGCAAAAACTTCTGCAATTGACACAGCAGCTTCAATCGCTAACTCCTGAACAGCTTCAGGCTTTGGGAATTGATGCTCAAATGATGGATTGAGGGTTTTTAGTAATTGCGATCGCTCTTTCAGCGCTAGCATAGGAATCGTAATTGAGTTTTTCCTTTCTTTCACACCAATAGCATTTGTGGTAATGTTTACTGCACCAATGGTTGCTAAACTGGTCACAGTGAGCTAAATCCTTAATTGCTAACTCTCCAAACTATAGGCAATGAATACTAACGGACGGTGACCAATATCATAGATATCCAGTAGTGCTAAGATATTAATTGCCCGATCTGCCAGGGGCATAGTAAGCTAATACGCATTTAAATTGTATATTCTGAAAACAAGACAAAAACCCTCAATTCCTCCCCGCGTCACCGCGTCACCGCGTCACCGCGTCAGTCAAAACTAGTAAATTTAGATGCCTAGCAGCTTATCACCTTTCCACTTAAGGGCTTCTACTTCATACCCTAGACACCAAATACCCACATTAGGCAAATCTTTTCCTAACCAGGCGGGCCAGAAATTATTATCATCTTCCTGCTGTTGAGGATGCCAAGTACTTCGCGCACTGCCACCAAGTCCATGAACAAAAATCACGTCTCCCATTCGTATCTGGTTTTTGCAACCGGAGATTTTAATTAACTCTGGGTCACTCATGGATTAGCACTCTAGGTGAAGTTACAGGTTATTTGTGAGGTTGAATAATACCTGGCTCAATTGAGATCAAGGCAAAAACAGAGTATTGATTATATTCTAGCCAATCAGACTGCTTTGCGATCGCCTACGGCAGCAGCGAAGCTGAGTGCAACAACAATGTAGGGGCGCACTGCGTGCTATTAGTGTCAACTTAAGCTAGAGATAGCTTAATGCTTAGCTTACACACCCGCCAAGAGTTTAAAGATGTTGTTGGCGAATTAAGAGGGGGTAAACCCCCCCCCACCTTGTTCAAGTTCTGAATTGGTAAGACTTTTGGCGCTTTGTCCAACAATTGTTGACCTAACCCCCCAACCCCCTTCCCTACAAGGGAAGGGGGAGCCGGAAAGCCCCTCCCCTAAGAGGAGAGGGGTTTGGGGAGGGGTCAGACACCACATCGATTCGCCAACAGTATCTTTAAACTCCAGGCGGGGCAAGGCTTTTAGCTTGATTTGACACCAATGACTGCCTGCGCCCTTGTCCCACCGGGGCGGGTTTACTTCATGGGTTGGTCTAATTTCCTTAATGATTGGTGAACCCGCCCCTACCGCATCTGATCCTTGGTCTCATCGGGGCGGGTCTATTTCATGGGTTGGTCTAATTTCCTTAATGATTGGTGAACCCGCCCCTACCGTATCTGATCCTTTATCTCATCGGGGCAGGTTTACTTTATTGGTTGAGCAATTTCCTTAATGGCTGACGAACCCGCTCTTACGGCTTGTGTGTACTTTCAAGATATCAGAATTCGTATCTATAGGCGCACACGTATTCCATTCTCAGGTAATGGTAGCAAACTAAGATAAATGTTGTCAACTGCAATACTAAAAATTAATCTGTGAGAGCAGAAACTCTGGTGATTGAATAGGAGAAACACTATTATTTCCTACTGGCGTGACACACCTCAAATGATTAAATGGATGTAGGTTGGGTCGAGGCAACGAGACCCAACATTGGAGTGTGTTGCGTTGGGTTTCACTCCGTTTCACCCAACCTACTGGCGTGACACAGCTAAAATGATTAAATGGATGTAGGAGCGGGCTGTGTTGGGTCTCGCTATTGCTCTACCCAACCTACATTTTGATGTGTGTTGCGCCACTACCTCCTACCTCTCCTCCTGCCTCGGAGCCTCCTGCCTCCTGAAAGTAATTAAAAAGTCGATTTTGTCAATAAATGCTGAGAAAGGTTAACATTAGTTAATACAAGATGTCTATCTTCAGGCTCGAAAGCCTAACTCTTAGGAGGAATAAGCAGTGAATAAAAAATGGAGAAACGTTGGGCTGTATGCGCTACTAGCGATAGTAGTCATTGCTCTGGCAACAGCATTTTTAGACAAACCCACCCAAAACCGGGAAACTAAACCTTACAGTTATCTAATTCAGGAAGTTGAAGCTCAAAACATTGATATCGTCAAAATCAGTGCTGACCGCACTAGGGCTTTGGCTACAGCTCCAGATGGTAGCCTGATTGAGGTCAACTTACCTAATGATCCAGAGCTAATTAGCATTTTAACCAATAATGGTGTAGATATTGCGGTTCTGCCCCAGAGCGATGAGAGCTTCTGGTTCCGAGCTTTGAGTAGTCTGTTCTTCCCTATCCTGTTACTGGTAGGATTATTCTTCTTGCTGCGCCGTGCCCAAAGTGGCCCTGGCTCTCAGGCGATGAACTTTGGTAAGTCTAAAGCCAGGGTACAAATGGAACCCCAAACTCAAGTAACTTTTGGGGATGTTGCTGGTATTGAGCAAGCTAAGCTAGAACTCAACGAAGTAGTTGACTTCCTGAAAAATGCTGACCGTTTCACTGCTATTGGCGCTAAAATTCCTAAAGGTGTGCTGCTAGTTGGACCTCCAGGAACTGGTAAAACCCTCCTGGCTCGTGCTGTTGCTGGAGAAGCCGGTGTGCCCTTCTTCTCTATTTCTGGTTCTGAGTTCGTGGAAATGTTTGTCGGGGTTGGTGCTTCCCGTGTCCGAGACTTGTTCGAGCAAGCCAAGGGTAATGCTCCCTGTATCGTCTTCATCGATGAAATTGATGCGGTAGGAAGGCAACGGGGTGCTGGTTTAGGTGGCGGTAACGATGAGCGGGAGCAAACCCTCAACCAGCTACTGACGGAGATGGACGGTTTTGAAGGCAATACTGGTATTATCATTATTGCTGCCACTAACCGCCCCGATGTCCTGGATGCAGCACTACTACGTCCTGGTCGTTTTGACCGGCAGGTAGTCGTCGATCGTCCTGACTACGCTGGTCGTCTGGAAATCCTCAATGTCCATGCTCGTGGTAAAACTCTATCTAAGGATGTAGAACTAGAGAAAATTGCCCGTCGTACCCCTGGGTTCACCGGTGCAGATTTATCCAACCTGCTCAATGAAGCTGCCATTTTAGCAGCCCGTCGCAACCTTACGGAAATTTCCATGGATGAGGTCAATGATGCGATTGACCGGGTGTTAGCTGGTCCTGAGAAGAAAGACCGGGTAATGAGCGAAAAGCGCAAAACCCTAGTAGCCTATCACGAAGCAGGTCATGCCCTAGTTGGGGCTTTGATGCCAGATTATGACCCAGTACAGAAAATCAGTATAATCCCCCGTGGTCGAGCTGGTGGCCTCACTTGGTTCACCCCTAGCGAAGACCGTATGGATTCCGGTCTGTATTCTCGCTCTTACCTACAAAACCAAATGGCTGTAGCTTTAGGGGGTCGCCTTGCTGAAGAAATTATCTTTGGTGAAGAAGAAGTGACCACCGGTGCTTCCAATGACCTACAACAGGTTACCCGGGTAGCGCGGCAGATGGTAACTCGCTATGGTATGAGCGATCGCCTTGGTCCTGTGGCTTTGGGACGGCAGAGTGGTAACATGTTCCTTGGTCGAGATATTGCCTCTGACCGGGACTTCTCCGATACAACTGCTGCGACCATTGATGAAGAAGTCCGTAAGTTGGTTGATGAAGCCTACCAACGAGCTAAAGACGTGATGCTCAATAACAAGCATATCCTTGATACCTTAGCCGACATGCTCATCGATAAAGAAACAGTTGATGCAGAGGAACTGCAAGAGTTATTAGCGAACAACGATGTCCAAATGGCAGCGATCGCTTAATTGATTTGGTTTAACTTACTCTCCGTCCTGCTTCTAGGACGGAGAAGCTTTTCTAGAAATAAGGCAGGAGTCATAAGGAAATGATGAATGATGAACGATGAATGATGAATAATATCAAGGAAAGGATAAACAGTTATAATTCCTTTCTAGCTTGCAACCCTCCTCCTTCCCTTGGAGCACTGGAGCCCTGGAGCCTTCTGCCTTGTTGCAACAATAGTGTAAGTATTCTGACGAACTTGATATAATATCAAGGAAAGGATAAACAGTTATAATTCCCGGATACCTTGCAACCTTACGGCCTCAAGCAACATGCGACCTTGTCCCACCGGGGCGGGTTTACTTTATTGGTTGGTTTATTTCTTTGATGGCTGGTGAACCTGCCCCTACCGTATCTGATCCTCAACTCTGAAAGTGTATGCTTTCAATGTATCAGAATTCGTATCCATAGGCGCACAACTAACCCATTATTAAGTAATTGTAGCAAACTAAGATTATGAAGTCAACTGCAATGCTAAAAATCAATCTGTGATATCAATTCCGGCTATATTGGTATAATATTCATGACGTAGGGGCGCAAGCATTGCGCCCGCCAGCGTCTATGTTTTCTAATTCAATTTCCTCTCTCTCAATTTCAGAATGAGACAAAATACCTCTTGCTAGAATAGAGGGAATATTGTCTATGTGAGTTATATAATACAAACCCTCTATTCCTATTTTTCTAGACATATCACTTATGGTATCATCAATGCCTATCAAGCTAATAACTGATCAGCGGTTACACTGAAACCTGGGAGAATCATCTGAGTACTAACCCTTTCACCCATGGTCAATAAACATCTTTGCTGTTGAGTTAGTACGACAATCCACTGACTCTCCGGTAAGACTAGCCAGACTTCCTGGCAACCGGATTCTAGGTATTCATTAGCTTTGGCGAATACGTCTTCGGCTGAATCAGTAGGTGAGATAATCTCAGCAATTAGTGGGAAACTCTGAGGCAGTACCTTAGGTTCCCCTAATTGGGTCAGTAATTCTGGTGTAAGATAGGCTACATCAGGACGGCGTATCTGCTTATTGGTGCGACAGGGGGCTTCTGTATAAGTTTCTCCACCTAGATTATGCTGGTCTTTGTAATTCCCCCAGTAACGGTCTAGTCTAGACTGAATTCGACCATGCTTAAGTGTCATTCCCTTTTTCTCCATCAATTGCCCATCCACCCATTCCATGCGAGGGGTGGGATTATGCAGAAAGTCCTCTAAACAAGGGGCTTCTGTTTGATTGCGTACAACTGTAGAGACTACCATTGTTCCTGTGCCTGTTTGTCACTATTCCCCATTATAGAGAGTGTGGGGAGTGTGGGGAGTGTGGGAGATGGGGGGATGGGGAAGAGGAATACAATCCACCTCTAACCTAACACCTAATCAGATCAGCTTGACGACCTGAGCCAGCTTGGTAGGTAAGAGAAAGCTTGAGATAACTCAAGGGTTTGTAAGGCAAACGTTCTGCCCACTCAATTGCTACAATCCCCAAAGGAACTTCTATACCTTCCCAGTAGCTTTCTGGGTTTAAAGTCTCGATTTCTTCTGGTTGCAGACGGTACAAGTCTAGGTGATATAGGGGAATCCTTCCTTCTAGATATTCGTTAATTAAAGTGAAGGTAGGGCTAACTATCTGTTCTGTAATGCCTAGTCCTTGACCTATTCCTTGGACTAGGGTGGTTTTACCAGCACCTAAGTCTCCCTCCAACAAAATTATACTGCCAGGAGGCAGGGATTCTCCTAAACTAAAACCGAGCGATCGCGTCGCCTCAGCATCAGCTAGAAAAATTTTGGTCATTGATTATTTGTCAGCTGTGCTATCGTGTACTCTGACTTGTTCCAGCAGAATAACCCCTTTTAACCAACTCCAGCCTTCAGCAGGGAATTCTAGAGGCTTATAGCGTACCCAAGACTGACCTTCAGCAGAGGTGTAGGTTCCCTCAATAGTTGCTAGGGCATCTCCACCCCAAGGAGCTTTGACAACGATGATTGTACCATTAGGAAGACTTTGAGCTTCCGCATCTGATGGTGGTTGTTCTGAAGTAGTTGTCTCAGTGACCTTGTCTGGTTGCTCAGTAACTTTGTCTGGTTTATCAGTAGCAGACTCTGAAATTTTTACTACCTGGACTAACTCTGGTTGTCCCCCTTCGCTAACACANTCCCGGTTAACTCAATTAATCCCCAATGCGAACAACAAGCGACTGTAGGGGCGTAGCATTTGGGCGATAACTTAAGAATGAAGGTTATAATTATTCCATCCAAATGCTACGCCCTGATGTTAGCCCTTGAATCCAAAATTTTTGCGCTCGCCTTTATCCTATATTCTACCAATTGTCGGTCAAATTCGGGAACATTTTTGCTAATTCCAAAGTTATCGCCAGGGCGGGTTTTGTACAAAGATTGTAATTAAATGGGTTAAAATATCCCATTACCCGCCCCTACAGCAATTGATATTGATTGTAAATTGTAAATTGAGAATAAAATGATGCGGATTTGTAGGGGCGGGTAAGCGTGATAATCTCGCCCATTATACCCGAATATGGGAAGCAAAACCCGCCCTGTCATGAACGATGGGAGGAAATTCATGGCTAATGTCAGCTTAGAAGAGAAAATGCTAAAAGCAGCAATTGCCAAGGCAAGAGAAGCCGCTGCAGTTGCGAATGCGGTTGAACCTAGAGCTAAATCAGCGTATTATGACCAAAGTAGCGATCGCATTATCATCAATTTGAAGAGTGGAGCAACATTCGGTTTTCCACCAAATATAGCGCAGGGGTTAGCGGGTGCTTCCCCAGAAGATTTAGCTGAGGTTGAAGTGACTCCATCGGGTGATGGGTTACATTGGGAAAAGCTAGATGCAGATTTTGCTGTTCCTGCTCTTTTAGCAGGTGTGTTTGGTACTAAGGCTTGGATGGCTCAAATTGAATTGGGAATTGAGAATAAATTGGAAATAAAATAATGCGGATTCGTAGGGGCGGGTAAGCGTGATAATCTCTGCCATTGTACCCGAATATCAGTAGTAAAACCCGCCCTGTCAGGATCTCCCGGTTAGCTCAATTAATCCCCAATGTGAACAATAAGCGATCGCTTGCAGCACCAGCTTGCGCTGATCACTTACAGACTACCATTGATTATCCAATTTATCCTATATTCTACCAATTCGTCGGTCTGAAAATATCTGATCTGTGTTTTAGTTGAAATTAGAGTAATAAACTGAAATTAGTTATCCACTGTACGCTTTAGCCAGATTGTAGTTACAGGTAGGTTTGTGTCATATTTGAGGTAGAGTAATAATAAAAATTAGGGTCGGCAAAAAACAATAAACCAAAAACTGGAATGGAAAAACTAGAACGCATCACTGTCAATCCCAATATTTGCTTAGGACAGCCGACAATTCGAGGTATGCGAATCACTGTCAGTGTTATCCTCAAGATGCTAGGTAATGGTAAGTCTACTCAAGCCGTATTAGAAGCTTATCCTGAATTGGAAGCTGAAGATGTGCAACAATCTCTCCAATATGCAGCTTGGATTGTTTCGGAGCAAATCTATAGGATACCCGTGGCTTGATGACTCAGATAAGGCTTTTGGCGGATATGAATATTTCACCCCAAACGGTGACATTTTTGCAGCAGCAGGGTTGGGAAATAATAAGAGTTTCGGAAGTTTTACCAGCGACTACACCTGATTCAGACATTCTCGAGTTTGCTCATCGGGAAGAATGGATTATACTAACTCAGGATTTGGATTTCTCAACACTGCTGGCTTTGGGTGGCTACAATCAACCTAGCTTAATCACTTTGCGCTTGCCAGCATCCGATCCAGATACAGTAAATCAAAAGCTTATGGAGGTACTTCCAGGAATAGAAGATGTGTTGGAAGAAGGTTGTGCTGTAACGATACAAGATACTGCTGTACGTATCCGTAAACTGCCTATTCGGTAAGGGTGAATATAATGCGATTGCTTAGGGCACCAGCTAGCTTTGATTATCCAACCATCCTATATTCTACCAATTGTCGGGCAAATTCGGGAATATTTTTGCTAATTCCAACGTTATCGCCAGGGCGGGTTTTGTACAAAGATTGTAATTAAATGGGTTAAAATTTTCCTAAACCCGCCCCTACAGCAATTGATATTGACTGTAAATTGTAAATTGGGAATAAAATGATGCGGACTCGTAGGGGCTGGTAAGCGTGATAATCTCTCCCATTTACCTAAATATTGGGAGCAAAACCCGCCCTGTCATGATTCCCGGTTAACTCAATTAATCCCCAATAGCGACAATCTCTCCTATATGCTACTGGACTATAGCAGGTTCTTGCATCCGTGAGGTCTATCTCCCATTCCCCATTCCCAAAAACCAATAAAGAATGTACCTCACAAGTATGAGAAACGCTATATTTCCGTTAAAATTCCCTAGAGCGGTTTTCGACAAGGATATCCTGGAATTATGTCTAATCAATCTGCTATCCCAGTAGTGGTCAACGGTGCTTGTGGCAAAATGGGTCGTGAAGTTATCAAGGCAGTGTCTGGTGCTACAGATATGACCTTGATTGGTGCAATCGACAATAACCCAGATTACATCGGTCAAGATGTCGGTGAAATAGCTGGGTGTGGACCAGTGGAAATCCCGGTTTTGAATGACCTACAGGCAACCCTGGTACTTGCTACCCAGGAAAAAGTTCAAGGGGTGATGGTAGATTTTACCCACCCTAACAGCGTATATGATAACGTCCGTTCTGCGATCGCTTACGGGGTTCGACCTGTAGTTGGTACAACTGGACTTTCTTCAGAGGAAATTCAAGAGTTGGCTGACTTTGCCGAAAAAGCCAGCACAGGTTGCTTAATTATTCCCAACTTTTCCATTGGTATGGCTTTGTTACATCAGGCAGCGGTTCAAGCCTGCCAATACTTCGATCATGTTGAAATTATTGAACTCCATCATAATCAAAAAGCTGATGCTCCTAGTGGCACTGCGATACAAACTGCGCAACAAATGGCAGGACTAGGAAAAACCTATAATGCTCCTCTGGTTGAAGAAACCGAAAAATTAGCTGGAGCCAGGGGTTCTATCGCCGATGAGAACATTCGCATCCACAGTGTCCGCTTACCCGGTTTCATTGCCCATGAGGAAGTAATTTTCGGCGCTCCTGGTCAAATTTACACCCTACGTCATGATACCACAGACCGGTCTTCGTTTATGCCAGGAGTACTGCTAGCAATTCGCAAAATCACCCAGCTCAAATCCCTACTTTATGGACTAGAAAAAATCCTCTAAGTTCAAATTTTCCCAATTCCCAATTCCCAATTCCCCATTCCCAATTCCCCATTCCCATGCTAATTCCCATCACCCGCCAGAAATTTGAACAACTGATTCCTTTCATTGCCACTGCTTCCCAATATCGCTATTACTGGGGTAAGTTTCCAGATTTGTTAAAACGAGTCCTGATTTCTGTCTCGGCAACTATTGTAGTTTGGTTGTTATCATTGGTGTTGGGTCCAGGGTCTAATGGACTGCGTTTGTTACTATGGATTGTTACTGGATTTTACTGGCTCTGGAGTCCTGTTTACTGGGCAAGTGTCCGCAATTCTCAAGTACGCCGGTACCAATACAGCGGCTTCTGGCGGGGTCGAGTACAGGATGTATTTGTGACAGAAGAGTTGATTGGTCAAGAGGAAACAGTCAATGAGCGTGGTCAGTTAGTTATTGTCGAAAATAGGGAGCGACGCTTCAATCTAGAGGTGGTTGACAAAACAGGATTTACCACCTTACTCCAAGCACCACTACGGCGTACCCATCAAGGAATTGCTCCTGGTCAAATCGCTGAGATGTTGGTAATGTCTAATCAATCTGACCTATCACGGATTGCCCAGACTAGTGATATCTATATTCCTCGTCTGGATCGTTGGGTAAGTGACTATCCTTACCTACAAAGAGATGTCTTTGTTCAAGTTAGCCAGCAGTTGAGAGACACAAAAAAAGCTAATCGAGATTTTAATACCAAACGTCGTACTCGCTAGCTTGAATTAGGGCTTGCTTCATCGAGTCTATTGACTCAGGTTTTGAAGTAATAAGTAATAAGTAATAAGTAATAAGTTAAGAGTTCATTATCACTTGCTGCATAACAATTTATCAATTCTACATTCTAAATTCTACATTCTAAATTCATTACTTAGACCATTTCCGTCGTAGATTGAAGAAACATTCCAGGAAGTTTTGTAAAGTTTTGTTACCAGCAAGACGTTGCCGCTGCCACTCGATCGCACTTTTGTGGACAATCTCTGATAAAGTAGGAGAAGCCTGGGGTAATTTAGCGATCGCGCCTAATTTAATTTTATGTTGCATGGCCAGGGCGATCGCTCCAATTAATTCATTAGCCTCGGCTCCAACTAGGGATGCTCCCACAATTTCTCCATTGCGACGCACCAGTAACTTACAAAATCCGGTAGTTTCTCCTAGCAGTTGGGCTTTGTCTAAAGTCTTGAAATATTGCCTTACGGCTAAAATGTCCTTGCCATAACGCTCTCTTGCTTGTACCTCCGTCAAACCTACCCCTGCCAATTGCGGTTTACAGTAGATTGCCCAGGGAATATTCTGATAATTGACCTGAAAAACTGGGGCAAACAAGGCATTCTTTAAGGCAATATGAGCCTCATATTCAGCAATCTGGGAAAACTCATAGTCATTGGTAGTATCTTCACAAGTGGCATAAATACGGGAATTCGTGGTTTGTAGTTTCTGATTTAGTTGTAGTCCCTGTGGGTTAAATTTGACTCCCACCCCTTCTAGATTTAAAGATTCTAGATTCAGCTGTTGAGCAGTAGCCAGCAAAATTTCATCTGCTTCAATTGCTCGATTTCCCGCTTGAACCCACTTTTTATTCCCAATCTGCCTTACCTGAGTAATTGGACTCTGAGTGAGAACCTCAATTCCTTCAGCTTCTAACTGTGCTTGGACGAGGAGCGATGCTTCCGAGTCTTCTTTTACTAAGATGTGGGAAGCTTTAGTTACTAGGGTAACCCGACAATTGAGCCTGCCTAGGGTCTGAGCCAGTTGGACACCCATAGGACTACCTCCAATAACCACCCAGCTACCCTGTAATTGGGGATAGACTTTAGGGGTAGCATGTTGTGTACTGTCCCAATTTCCCTCACTTTTCCTCTCCCTAACTTTCACTGTCCTTTCCTGCCAGATATCAGCTGGGGTAAGATAGCCAATGGTTGGTAGTCCTGGTATATCGGGAATAGTGGGGCGCGAGCCAGTGGCAATCAAATAAGCACGAGCTCGCAGCCGTCGATTATTAACAACAAAACCGAGGTAAGGAAGTCGGCAAAACTCACCTTTACCAGTAATCACATCAACACCCAAAGAGCGCAAGATAGCAGGAGAATTCCGCTCCGAACAATTGGTAACCATTGTCTGAATCCATTTCCTTACCTCCGTCAAATTAATCAATGGGACTTGTCCCTGTTCAGTCAACTCATGGTTTGGAGATAGGATACCAAATTGAGGAGTGCTGTATACCTGCTGGATAACATGCCCAACCTGAGCTAATGCTAGGTTATAAACAGCACCATAGCCCAACCAATTGCTTGGGATATCTTCCGATACTACCAAAGCAACACGAGCATTCAAATGGGCAGCAGCCACAGCGGCATAAGTACCAGCAGTACTGCCCCCAATAATGATGAGGTCATAGTCAACTGTCATTTATAGGAATGGGGAATGGGGAATGGGGAATTGGTAATTGGGAATGGGGAATTGGTAATTGGGAATTGGTAATTGGGAATTGGGAATTGGTAATTGGTAATTGGGAATTGGTAATTGGGAATTGGTAATTGGGAATTGGTAATTGAGTCAAATGATTTTCCTTAAACAACAAACAACAAACGACAAATAACAAACAACAAACAACAAACGACAAATAACAAACAACCAACAACAAACAACAAACGACAAATAACAAACAACCAACAACAAACAACCAACAACAAATAACAAACAACCAACAACAAACAACCAACAACCAACAACAAACAACCAACAACCAACAACAAACAACCAACAACCAACAACAAACAACCAACAACCAACAACAAACAACCAACAACAAACAACCAACAACAAACAACAAACAACAAACAAACAACAACAAACAAAAAATGAAAAAAAAAGAATAAA
>JAAHGR010000259.1 GCA_010672425.1 Symploca sp. SIO2E6 | reverse complement strand
TGGATCTGTGCCTTGACCACCCAAAGCGGGCCATCTAGCGCGCCCGCCGCGGTTTTCGCATCCTCGGCGCGCAGGACAACGCGGCCATCGGCCACCGGCGCTCCGCAATCGCGCAACTGCGCCTTGGCCTGATATTCGTGA
Source organism: Symploca sp. SIO2E6 (assembly GCA_010672425.1). Taxonomy (GTDB): domain Bacteria; phylum Cyanobacteriota; class Cyanobacteriia; order Cyanobacteriales; family Coleofasciculaceae; genus Caldora. The sequence continues at coordinate 9,907 of JAAHGR010000259.1, read as the reverse complement.
ATGTTCATGGGCAACCCCTCTGCGTCGTTAACCAGAGGTTTGCACGGGTTTCGCCGTGGTTTAAGCGAATTCCGCAGGGGTTACGGTGTTTTCCGTGAAAAAAACAGTTTTGTGATCACACCCTGGTTAAGTGACAATGTTCTTGGCAATTGCTCTTCTTCGCTGTTCAACTTGTCGGCGACGTACTATATCGAGCAAAGCCTCTTGCTCTTCTATAGACAAAGCATCTATCATATCTAAAATTGCATCAAAACCGGTAGTATTTATCATAGGTTTACAAGAAAGTCAATTTTGTTTACAAAAATCAATAAATTATCAACAAAACCAAAGGATGGTGCGTTACGCTATTGATAAACTCGCCCCAAAAAATCTGACGCAGATTAAAAACCTAACACCCAACACCTCAAGAATCGTGCCCATTAACATAGTAATCTCTTGTGCCCTTCGCATTGAGGGCTTCCCCTAGCCGATTCAAGGCATGAATATAAGCAGCGGTGCGCATGGAAATCCCTAGTTCTTGAGAAATTGACCAGATTTGTTCAGTTTCCTCGACCATTTTTTGTTTGAGGCGCTCAGTAACCTGCTCTAATGTCCAATAAAGTCCACTCCGGTTTTGCACCCACTCAAAATAACTAACGGTGACACCACCAGCATTGACTAAAATATCGGGGAAAACAGATATGCCCTTTGCTGATAAAATTTCATCAGCAGTGGAAGCGATCGGTCCGTTAGCTACTTCAAAAATATATTTGGCTTTGATGTCCTTAGCATTGTTTTCAGTAATTTGATTTTCCAAAGCAGCAGGAATCAATACATCAACATCCAACGCTAGAAGTTCTGCATTACTCAAGGATTGATGTTCTACAATGTTACAGACTGTTCCTTGGCAGTAAACAGCCTTGATCCCTTGAGTAGATGCCTTATATTGCCTAATACTAGGAATATCTAGCCCTTGTTTGGCATAAATTGCCCCTTGAGAATCACTAACAGCGACAACTTTATAACCTACTTTGGCTAAAAGTTCTGCCAGCACAGCTCCCACTTTGCCAAATCCTTGAATCGCCACAGTTGTTGTTTGAGGTAGCAGGTCAAGTTTGGGCAAAATACATTGAATCACAAAAAAAGCACCATGGGCAGTTGCTCCATCACGACCAACACTGCCTCCCATAGTAAGGGGTTTCCCCGTAACCACAGCTGGACTGACTTGACGGCGAATGATACTATATTGATCCATCATCCAACCCATGATCATGGAGTTGGTGTAAACATCAGGAGCTAGAATATCAACATCAGGACCAATAAAATCTGCGATCGCATCTATATAACCGCGACTTAGTCGTTCTAACTCGAACTTAGATAAAGTTTTAGGATTAAGGGTAATTCCCCCTTTGCCACCACCAAAAGGCAGATTGAGAACAGCACATTTAAAGGTCATCCAAAAGGCAAGGGATTGAACTTCATCCAAAGAAACATGGGGATGATAGCGTACACCACCTTTAGCTGGACCTCTAGTGTCATCATAGCGCACCCTGTAGCCCTGAAATATTTTTAAAGACCCATCATCCATACGGACGGGAATTGACACACTCAAGCTTACTTTGGGATGCTTCAATCGTTCGCTAGCATCGTCAGAAATAGATACATATTTCAGTGCGGCTTGCAATCTTTTACTAGCATCAATAAATAATGAATCAGACATCGAGCTATTGCTCCTGTTAGTTAACCAAGATTTTCCTACCCTTTATTTGAGGAAGATATTCTTGCGTTATCTCTACCAGCAGTAATCTATAGCCTGTTCAGTTAATCAACCTTACAGCTTGCTCTCTCCCTCACCAAGCAGAAAAAATCGTCTATAAATAAAATTATGGCTGATTTTTTTGAGAAATTCCCTTAAATCCCAGAATACTATATGCATTGTTACAATTTAGCATTCAGCTATCAGCCTCCTGACTTGTAAGTGGGGAATAGGGAATGGGGAATGGGGAACAGGGAAGAGCATACTTTCATCACCTGGTAGTGAAATTTTTTCATCGGGACTGCCTTGCAGCCTCCTGCCTCCGGTTCCCCTCCTTGGAGGGGCTAGGGGTGGGTTCTGCCTCCGGTTCCCCTCCTTGGAGGGGCTAGGGGTGGGTTCTGCCTCCGGTTCCCCTCCTTGGAGGGGCTAGGGGTGGGTTCTGCCTCCTGCCTCCTGCAACTAGAGACATAAATCAACAACTATGTCAATAATAGTAAAGGACTTTTTAAATCCGACTTTAAATACAATCCATTGGTCTAACCAAATTTTCGTCAACGCTGGTGACCCCTAGTTCTGGGGAATAACCAGCCTACTCGTATGGCAAACAGGAGTTAAAGATGATTGAACTCCTAGGCGCACTCTCAGCCTCAGCAGCAGCAGGGATGAGAATTGCCCTACCCCTCCTTATCATTGGCTTGTTGCACAGTGATTATCTTTGGTCAAGAGTACCACTACTGTCTCATATTGATCCATCCATCTTAATAGGTATCTTGACTAGCTGGTCTCTGTTTGAGCTATTTGCTTCCAAAAAGCTCCTCGGACAGAGAATTCTGCAAATGGTTCAGCTATGCTTGAGTCCTATTGTTGGTGCGATTATGGGCATTGCTATTGCTCAGTTCACAGGAGCCTCTGTTCCAGTTATCTGGATCATCGGCATCGTCGGTGGTTTATTGGCTCTGGTACTCCAACTGGTTCAAGTAGGGTGGTTTTTCCGTCTACGGGGTTTACCCCTATGGCTAGTTTTTATTGAGGATTTTTTGTGTGTTGCTTTGGTTCTTTTTGCTTTTGATGCACCTCAGCAGGGAGGATTAATCGCCCTGCTACTATTGTGGTTGGCAATACGCAGTTCTAAGCAGTGGTATCGCTGGTACATGAAGCAGAACAATTCTCGCATACGTCGTCGGTTACGTCGCCGGGAATTTGATTGAGATGGGGAGGACAAGGGAGACAAGGGAGATAAGGAGGACAAGGAAGATCAGGAAGATCAGGGAAATGGGAGATAAGGAAGATCAGGGATTACCGAGCAATATTGGGAGAGTTCCTTGTTAACTATTCCCAATTCCCAATTCCCAATTCTCCATTCCCAATTCCCAATTCCCAATTCCCAATTCCCAATTCCCTGCTATAACAACCCAACGAAATGCAATGGCCCGTGACCGGTAATTAACTCTATCATCAAAGCAATAAAACCAATCATTGCCAGACGACCATTCCAGACTTCTGCTGCGGTAGTCATGCCCCATTCCCAACGTTCCTGAGGATACATCTTGACTGTCTTGTTGGGACGTACTGCCTCTGAGAATTGGCAATTAGGAGCTTCTAGAGCTTCAACTACTAAGGTTGCTAGGGAATCAATAAAGACAGGATGGGTATTGAGAGCCGGTACACGCTGGAAGTTCTTAATCCCCGATTCTTCTGCTAGTTCCCGATACTCAATATCAATTTCTTGAAGAGTTTCAATATGTTCTGAGACAAAGCTAATGGGAACCACTAACAAATCTTCGACCCCTTGAGTACCCAATTCTTCCAGAGCATCATCGGTATAGGGTTTGAGCCACTCTACCGGACCAACTCGACTTTGATAAGCTAGATTGTGGGGGTTTGGGCGGTTGAGGGTTTTCATAATCAAGGCGGTACAATCCTCAATTTCTTTCCGGTAGGGGTCACCACCTTCCGTGACATAGCTTAGGGGAACACCATGGGCACTGAAGAAAATTTGAACAGATTCAGGTTGGGAAAACTGATCTAGTTCCTGCTCGATTAACTGCGCCATTGCCTGCAGATAACCGGGTTGTTTATACCAAGAGGGAATAATCGTGTATTCAATTTCTTGGAGTTTGGGGTCTTCTTGCCAGAGTTGTTCGATGACTCGGAAACTAGAACCACTAGTGCTAATTGAAAACTGAGGATAGAGGGGGAGAATTACCAATTGCTCAATTTTGTCCTGCTTAATCTGCTCCAGGGCTTCTTCTGTAAAAGGATGCCAGTAACGCATACCCACATAGATATGAGCTGGTTGCCCTTGTTGGTGTAAATGTTCCCGGAGAGCTTGAGCTTGGGCTTCTGTGATTTTCCGTAGTGGAGAACCACCTCCAATTTGTTTGTAGTTTTCTTGAGATGTCTTGGCTCGCCGAGTGGAGATAAACCAAGCAAGAGGTTTTTGCAACCAAGAAAAAGGCAGACGAATAATTTCTGGATCAGAAAACAGATTGTAGAGGAAAGGACGAACATCCTCCAGTTCCTCTGGTCCACCCAAATTGAGCAATAATACCCCAGTACGACCCATAGTGCTTACAAATTTCCCAAAATTTCATATTTGTTACTGATTTTAACAATATATTGTCTTGATGGTTGTAATTTGCATTAAGGAATACAGATCTTTACTAAGGAGTGAGCGATGGCTACTATTTTGAGAACTTGGAGTTATCAGTACCAATGGCTGTACGACGGGATTTCCCGTATGGCTGCCCTCGCTGTGGGTGGGGAAGCACGATTTCACCAGCTGCCTTTGCAAGGGTTACAAATTCATCCAGAAACTAAAGTGCTGGATCTTTGCTGCGGCAGTGGTCAGGCTACCAAATTTTTAGTAAAATTTAGCAATAATGTCACTGGCTTAGATGTCTCGCTAGTGTCATTGGAGCGAGCACGGACTAATGTGCCCCAGGCATCCTATGTGGAAGCAGCAGCCGAAGAGATGCCATTTCCCGATAATCAGTTTGATGTGGTACATACGAGTGTGGCGCTTCACGAAATGAAGCCTTCTCAATTACAGGCGATTATTAATGAGGTTTACCGAGTGCTCAAGCCAGGAGGGGTTTTTGCTCTAGTGGATTTTCACAAGCCGACTAATTGGCTATTTTGGCCTGGATTAGTTCTCTTCCTACAATTGTTTGAGACGGAGACTGCTTGGCAGTTGTTGGCAACTGACTTAATTGGGTTGCTTCAGGAGTCAGGCTTCAGGCTTTCCCATCAAACCTTACACGCTGGTGGTAGTTTGCAAGTGGTTCAGGTGGCGAAGTAAATAGGACTTGGTTAAGAGAGTGTGGGAGGTGTGGGAAGTGTGGGGAGTGTGGGAGGTGTGGGGATAAAGAGCGCGGCGGCATCTATTATGGATCTAAGAAACATACCCTGCTCCCTGTTCCCTGTTCCCTCACCTCAAAGGACTGTTGTGTTCGCAGTTAATGATATTCTATGAATCGTTGGTTAAAAGTGATTGAGAGGCACTGAGTCAATGGAAGTTAACAATTTAGGGTTTGTTGCCACCATCCTGTTTGTTTTGGTTCCTGCTGTCTTTTTGTTGATTTTGTATATCCAAACAGCTAGCAGCCAAGGTGACCAAGACGGTTAAAATCTACTTTCAAAAAAATCCAGTCCGTCTGTACTTTAAGCAGGACTGGATTTTTTGTATTGTTAGGGAATAGGGAATTGGGAATTGGGAATGGAGAATTGGGAATTGGGAATAGGCAACAAGGAGGAAGTAAGAAGTAGGGAAAGTAGTTCTGTAAAACCTACCACCTACTACTGGCAGGATGCCAATTCCACCTACTGGCAGGATGCCAGTTCCACCTACTGGCAGGATGCCAGTTCCACCTACTGGCAGGATGCCAGTTCCACCTACTGGCAGGATGCCAATTCCACTCAACTAACAGTAGTGCGTGTCAATAATACAGGACAGTTGGCATACACCCGAACGTAATCTGACAAGGAATTACCTAATAATCGATCCAAATCAACCAAAGCCTTGGCGATGGAAGGACGTCTGTCAGGAGAGCCGAGGATCAACAAGTCGATATTTAGTTCTTCTGCTAACCGGCAAATTTCTACCCCAGCCTGACCAATACTATTATGGCAACTGCAAGCAACACCTTGCTGTTTGGCTTTCGCTGCTGCCTCTGCTAGAATTGGATCTTCTGTCGAGCTTCCGGATTTAGGTCGGTCTGGGTTAATATGTACTAGATGTAATTTACCTCCTGGGATATCTCGCACTAGGGACAGTGCCAAATCCAAGGACTGCTGAGCCGGTTCAGATTTATTGATTGCCACCATCACCCGCCTCACTTGTTTGATGAAGGTGTCGTCTTTTACCAACAACATGGGACGAGAGGACAATTGAAAAACGTATTGACTCACAGAGTTTTGCAAAATTGATTCTAAACGCTTGAGTCCTCGCGAACCCATAATAATCAGGTCAGAATCCTCTTCTTCAGCAATTTGAGGAACCACAATCTTCGGGTCTCCCTGTTTAAGTCTGGGGGTGATTTTGCTTGGTTCTACTTTTAAAGCTTTGACCGCATCTGCTAGAATATGACCTCCCTCTTCCAACTTCGCCGACATTTCTTCAGCAGTGATTTGGGGTGGCACAACGTGTAAAACAGTGACTGAGGCTTGTTTCAGGGAAGGGATTTCCGTCAACATATTGAGCATCTCTTCACACAGACCTCGACCGGCTACGGATACCAAAATTTTTTCAATCATAGAAGTTTCTGTCCTCATGAACTGAGGACTTACGTGTTTGTAGTATTAGTCTTCTAAAACTAAGGATACCTTTTGATGTGACTAGAAAAATTTGACAATTTATTAACTGGAGGGAGTAGAGAGCAAGCAAGTTATACTATTCATGAGGACAAAGCATTGGGATAATGAGTGAGGTAATGCTAGTGATCGCTCTTGCCATTGATGAATTCATTGAAGAAGATCTGCAATTCGTTGAAAAACTCTGAGCAGAGGCAGGAGAATCTCCCTTTGTTGCTAGACTGAAGGCTCAGGGTATTTTGTCATGACGCTTGCACTTTATATGGATGAAAACTTTCATGGAGCGATTACCACTGGATTGCGCCTGCTAGACGTTGATGTCCTGACTATTCCGGAAGATAACCGTAGCGCTTAGGGCGCACGTCAGTGCGCCCCTACCTACGACGTTGTTGCAATTTGCGATAAACTTCCCGCACATCCACTTTATGGTGAGCTAAGGCAACCAGAGTGTGATAAAATAGGTCTGCTACCTCCGAAGCGATCGCGTCTGGATCATCATCCTTACAAGCCATTACTACTTCTGCTGACTCTTCCCCAATCTTCTTGAGAATTTTGTTATCGCCACCGTTGAATAGCTTAACTGTATAGGAACCTTCTACAGGATGGTCTCGGCGATCGCAAATGACTTCAAATACTTGAGATAAGGTATCGCCAACTGGTGCAACTTCCTTGCCGTCTATTTGGTGGAAACAGCTGCGTTCCTCAGTATGGCAGGCAATATCTCCTATTTGTTCTACCGTAACCAGTAGGGAATCACTATCACAGTCATAACGGAGGGTATGCACTTTTTGCAAATGACCCGAAGTTGCTCCTTTATGCCATAACTCTTGACGGGAACGACTCCAGAACCAAGTTTCCCCAGTTTCCATAGTCTTTTGCAAGGACTCTCGATTCATCCAAGCCATCATCAGTACTGTACCATCCAGGTAATCCTGAACGATCGCTGGCACTAATCCTTGGTCATTGTAGCGAATTTCTGTAACTGGGATAGCTTGTCTGAGGGAAGTAGGTTCGTTGGCTGACATGCTTTACACAATAGTGATCAATCTTAAGTTTTACTGTAAATGTTATACTATTGTACCGTCTGGTGGGTATTCAGCAGTAGTGTGATCGCAATCAAAGCAATCAACTCTGATTTACCATGTAATCCCTTTCATCTCAACTGGGAATAACTTGCGCTCAGAAGGCAGATCCTCGTCTAGAACTTGGAGCAAATACTGACCTGTTTCCCGTTGCTCTTCAACATCCCCATCATCAATCCAGGACTGAATGAGAAACGAATTTGGTATGAATAACTGTTTGTTATCAGTGACATTCATCTGTTACTCCGTGAATATCCACAGTAATCTGCCAATCATTATCCACCTTTTTTACATTGAGATTAGGAGTAGTCTGAAGTAAGTCAATTAATTTTATCTCAGGATAAAAACTTCGCATCACAGTCCGTATTGGTTGTCCATAATAGCCACGAAATTTTTTACTCAATATTGCAATTGTCGCGAATTTAGTCTGATGATTAGCCGTTAAACCCTTAATTATTTCTGTCAGCGCAATCTCGAAGTCATCTACTGATTTAATTTCGGTGACTAAGATTGGTTGATATTCTGCAATCCTTTGGAATTGTAGAGGTGGAATTTCTTCAACACCTTCAGCTTTTAACATTCTCGGCAGATTACCGTCAACTTTCCAAGAGTGCTTGATTCTGTATTTAATTGAACTTTTTTTAGCCTGATTATAACCAGGGACTACTGCTTCGAGTGACACTCTATATTTTTCGCAAAATAGCTCACTGAGTTTTGCTACGCTAATCCAGGGATTACTGTTCCTGCTAGATTCAAGAGATATGAGGTTTTCTAATTCTTCGAGTAGCTGTTGTAGCGACGAAAACGAAGACGGATCTTGATGCAACTCCATAGTAGAATTGGGAATAAAATTCCGTACAAATGTAGGGGCTGGTTTAGGGTCACCGTTAAGGCATTTGACGACAATTGTAATACAAAACCCGCCCTGGCGATAACCTTGGGAATATAAAATGTAGAATTAGGAATGCGATCAGCTTTGCTGGTGTCGTAGGCGATCGCTTGTTACTGGTTATGGGAATTGTTTGGATTAATCGGGAGATCCTGGTAGGGCGGGAAATGATCCCAATATTTGGGTAAAATGGCCTAGGTTATCACGCTTACCCGCCCCTACGATAGGTAGGGTCTGCTGCATAAGTAACAAGTAACAAGTAACAAGTAATATCAATTCCGGTTGCATCGGAATGATTAAAAATCTGGCTTTCTGGTTAGAAAACATAGATACACTGAGGGCGCAAGCTTTGCGCCCCTACATCACGAATATTATCCCAATGTAGCCGGAATTGATATAACAAGTAAGAAGGAATGAAGCATTTATCCCGCGTTTTGGGCACTCAAATCCCTAGGTTACCCAGGGATTTCCCTACTCAGGTACAAGGTTTTTGAACCACCCATATTCAATTTCCTTGCACTTGTTTGGTAAAAAATGCTTGAAAGCCTTCTCTGGCATAGCTTCCACACTCATGCAGCAAACCTTAGGTATAATTTATTGAACCAAAATCTTTGTGTCCTTTGTGTCTTGGTTGTTATTTCTATTTTATGTGGTTTGGGCAATATTCGCGATCACTTGTTACTGGTTATGGGAATTGGTTGGATTAACTGGGAGATTATGGCAGGGCGGGAAATGATCCCAATATTTGGGTGAAATGGGCTAAATTGTCACGCTTACCCGCCCCTACGATAGGTATAATTTATTGAACCAAAATCTTTGTGTCCTTTGTGTCTTTGTGGTTATTTCTATTTTATGTGGTTTGGGCAATATTCGCGATCGCTTGTTACTGGTTCTGGAAATTGGTTGGATTAACCAGTAGATCCTGGCAGGGCGGGTTTTGACAGCAATGTGTGATCGTATCAAGATAGTACCAAAATACTTTCTGTCGCACTAGCGGCGAATTGAGTCATTACATCAAAACTATCTATCAAAATTTGAATAACTTTTGATGTTGGGTTGTTACCAATGCGAAGGTAGATAAATTTGGGTGGATGGCCATAAAGCAGGCTACGCTGATAAAAGTCATAGTCTTTAGAGACAATCACAAAACCGTTGGCTTTTGCATATGCCCAAATCAATGCATCGTCTGTGCTAGTTAGCGACAAAGTTTTAACGTGTTCTGAATTAGGTACAAATCAATAATTCTGGGAATAACCCTATCGGAAAGGTTTTCATCTAGAAGCAATTTCACAAGGATGCAACAAATAATTTCTTCTCTCTATCGGCAGCAAAGGCAAGACAGGCTCTAATGTCTTCGGCAGTCAGTTCAGAAAAATCTGCCAAAATTTC
>JAAHGR010000258.1 GCA_010672425.1 Symploca sp. SIO2E6 | reverse complement strand
AAGCTGAGGAACTTCGACTGTATTACGAAGAGCAAAATCGTGAGCGGGTTAACCAAATTGCTAGTTTGCCACCACCACCTGGACTGGAAGCTGCTTGGAAAAAACTTCAGGACTCTAAAGCACGTCATCAGATCCAGGCATGATTTTTTTAGTCGATCACAATTTCAAGGGACACGCACGTATCCTTATGGGCAGTATTGCCAGTCAAGGTTGGCTAGATTTCATCCCAATCCGCTTTGTCATGTTTGAGGAAGTGGGATTATCCAATGATAGCAACGATAGAGTTGTCTGGAGGTTAGCTCAGAAAAATCAGATGATTCTGCTCACCGCAAATCGTAGTATGAAAGATGAAGACTCCCTAGAACAAGTGATGCGGGAAGAAAATACCCAAAACTCTCTACCAGTTGTTACAGTTGGTAATGCTGACAGGGTGTTAAATGACTCAAGTTATCGAGAGCGATGTGTTGATCGTATTGTCGAGATTGCGATTTATACGGTTAACTATATGGGCACAAGACGAGTTTTCATTCCATAATGCCTAAACCTGCCCCTACGAATGGCTGACATCGAAGAGGCGATCGCTAATGTCGTAGGCAATTGCAACACAAAATTCCACAAAATTGGTGTAGGGGCGGGTTTCTCTTGAAAATTTTAATATCAATAAGGTGGCCTCGCCGGTGTTCAGATACCCGACTTCTTGAAGAAGTCGGGTATCTTGGAATGCCCCACAGACGCGATCGCACTACCCAAGGACATTGGTGTTGGGTTACTCCGGGATGGCGGCAGGGCAGGTTTTGAGGGGAATTTTGTGGTATAGCAACTAAAATTATCTCTAAACCTGCCCCTACGAATGGCTGACATCGAAGAGGCGATCGCTAGTATCGTAGGCAATTGCAACCCCAAATTCCACAAAATTGGTGTAGGGGCGGGTTCACCCAAAACTTAGCAACACCACGATAACCTCACTAAACCCGCCCCGGTCTCAGACACTAGTCACCTCTTGTAATTACCGAGGTGGGTTTATCTAATTGACTTGTTACGTTTCCTTAATGGTTGGTGAACCCGCCCCTACCGGGTGATTCTTTACCAAGAAAACCGCTCAATTCCCAGGATAGCCGACTTCTCCACAATCAACAGCCCAGTGAGCTGAAGCTACTGACACCGGTGCAACTGACGAAGCACCTTGCTATTGTCTACCTCAATTTCGAGGTTGAGAAGATGAGGAATTTCTAGATAGATTGAATACCTACAGCCCTGGAAATTCGTCACAGTCCAAGCACTAATACCATAGATAGTCAGGGCAGTAGCAAGGACAAGGGATAGCGCGATCGCTCCTTTGGTACGGTGCTTCGCGCTCGCTTTGATTGACTGGCTTTTCATTTGCTTACTTAACGGGACTCGCTTCGATCTTACACCAATTTTTTTTGGTATTTATATTTGGTATTTAAGATTAGTGCTATCTTTGGATATAATAAATTTGCAGCTACTCAGACTAGATTATGCACCTTAAACCAAAATCAAGGATCGCAGCACTCCGCAAGAAGGCTGGGTACACTCAGGCACAGCTGGGGGTTTTCATTGGTGTAACTACCAACACCATCCAGAACTGGGAGAAGGATAACGGACTAGACCAACTAGAAAAATATCTGAAACTCTGCACTGTACTGGGTTGTGACCTCAAGGAGCTGATTGAATACGTTGAAGCTCCTGAAGAAGAAGCCAAGCCTAAGGGTTTCTCATTAGAGGAATTGCGTGAACTGCGTGAGCGTTGGGGAACTAATGGCAAGCTAAAAAAACCTAATCCTAAATCTGTTATTTAAGTATCAATCGGAGGAACATGAATCATGAGAGTTTTGGCTGATACGGATTTAATTTTAGCGTTGTTTATTTATCGTAATGGAGTTACAGAAGATGCTTTCAATTTCTTTAAAATGGTAAAAAACTCAAGAATCAAGGGATGTGTGACAGATTTGTGTTTGGACAAAATTAGTTACTTTAGTAATAAATGGGAGCCACAAAAAACTGATGAGATAATTTCTAAAATCAGAGAAGATTTTGAGATTATAGATATTAAATGGGATTATATACAAAGAGTAGATAAATTCTCTAATTATGATACAGAATTTGCTAGCGAGATAGTTTGTGCTAGTGAGGAAAGTGGTGTCGATTTTATTATCACTCATCAATATAGAAATAATCGAGATTTAAATCCGTATATTTTATCAGTAAATGAATTAGCAAAATATCTACTTGAAGATAATTTTTCTGCTAGTTTGATTAAAAGCTTTCGCAATATCAATAAAATTGCTTTACTGATTGGAGTTAGTGAGTATGAAAATTATCAACCTCTTGCGGCATCACCAAAAGATATAGAAGCAATGGAAAAAATGCTCAAGAATCCCCGATTGGGAGGTTTTAACAGAGTTGAAAAGCTGCTAGACACTGATGCTGAAGGGATAACGACAAAAATTAAAGATTTTTTAACATCTGCTCAAAAAGATGATTTAGTATTCCTTTACTTCTCTGGCCATGGTGACATAGATAATGATCATAATTTGCATCTAATCGCGAGAAATTCTCACAAAGAGAATAAAACTAAAACTATTGAAAATGCTATTGCTGCAAGCGCTATTAATGAAATGATGACTAATTGTAAATGTCGTCAGCAAGTTCTCATTCTTGATGCTTGTTATAGTGGTGCTATTCAAGGTTGTTTATCCAGCAAGGGTGCAATTGCTGAACAAGTGGAACAAAAAAGCAATGATATACAAGATAGCTTAAGAAAATTACAAGCTGAAGGCAGATGCATTTTAACTTCTTCAAATATGAATGAAGAATCCTTTGAAGATCAAAATACTGGATTATCGATTTTTACTCACTGCCTGCTTGAAGTAATTAACTCTGGAGAAGCAGACCTAAATGATGATGGATTAATTACTATGGGAGAAATTTACCAATCTATAGTACCAAAAATAGCAGCAAAAATGCAACAATTAAATGAGAATATGACGCCACAAATTATAGCAATGGATCAGGGACTAGAAATTTCACTGTCTCAAACCAATTATCTTCCTGAAATTTATCACTCACTAGAAAAATTATTAAAAGAGGGAAACTGGAAAGACGCTGATCAAGAGACATTGGCAATTTTCAAAAAAATCAATAGAAAAAATAATAAAAATTTTCCCAACGAAGATATCGATATAATAGATCAACTTTGGTTAAAACATAGCAAAAATAGGTTCGGCTTCACTATACAGAGACGAATCTGGAGGAACCTTAAACCTTGTAAAACAAATATAGAAAAATGGCAAGAATTTGGCAAGTGCCTTGGTTGGTATCACAACAAGGACTGGCTGGAATATGATGATTTTGACTTTACTTTAGATGCTCCAGAAGGACATTTTCCATCCTTGAGAGAATCGTCTCCTCAAACAGGTTGGTTGCAGGGCTGGAAGAAGCGTGTAAAAGGTTTTTTGTTTCCCGAAGAAACTAGTTCATAAAGTTGAGGTATTAAAGACTAAATTATGAAACCTCGATTTTCTTTAAAATTAGCTGTATTAGTGGTAGTAGTGACATTAAATGCTACTTTGGAAACGAAAAATGCTCAAACCCAAACCTTAGTAGTAGAACAATTCCCCAAAATACTGCTGAATGAAGTTTCAACCGCAACGATATCCCTTGAGACTCAGCCAAACAGCCGAACCCATCAGAATATGCAGGTAGGGACAATACCTGTAGGTAGCACTTTAGCACCTGTGACGATCGCAGCAATTCCAGTAGGTGCAACCATAACGATCTTCCTCATCGGTGGATTGATAGTAATTGTGGTTGGCGCAGCGATTTGGAAACCAAGGGCAATTTTGGGATTGGTTATCATTAATCAGGATGAAGTGGGGATTGTGATTAAGACTTTGAGTGCTACAGTTACTACTACCCAACTGATTGCTCTCAACGGGGAAGCTGGTCCCCAAGCAAAGACTTTAAGTCCTGGCTGGCATTGGTGGTACTGGTCCTGGATGTATCAGATTCGTCGAGAAAAGCCTATTCAGATTTCTTCGGATGAAATTGGTTTAGTGGAGGCGAAAGATGGTGCTGCACCACCAAGGGGAAGAACTTTTGGTCAAGTTGTTGAATGCAACAACTTTCAAGATAGCAAAGCTTTTCTGCTCAATGGTGGTCAGAGGGGTAAGCAGCAATCAATTTTAACTACAGGTAGTTACCGTATCAACACCGAACTGTTTACCGTGCGAAAACAAACAATCACCAAGATTGAGGCAGGAGAAATTGGCATAGTGGAAGCTCAAGATGGTCTTCCCTTAAAACCAGGACAGACATTTGGCAGAGAGGTTGCTTGTGAAAACTTTCAGGATGCCAAGAAGTTTTTTGAGGATCAGGGTCAGCAAGGAAAGCAGACGAATATTCTTGCAGAGGGGATTTACTATATCAACACTGAACTTTTCAAAGTCCGTAAAGGAAAGTTAACTAATATTGAACCGGGAGAAATTGGCTTAGTCGAAGCTAAATATGGCAAGCCGATGCCAGAAGGACAACAGTTTGGCGAGGTAGTTGCTGACTGTGAGCACTTCCAGGATGCCGCGAGGTTTCTCCGCAGTGGTTACAAAGGGAGACAATTATCCATCCTGAGAACAGGTAACTATCAAATTAATACGGATCTCTTTCAGGTTAATAAGATTGCGACGATTAGCATTTCTCCCGATGAGATTGGCTTAGTTGAAGCACAGGATGGAGCTCCTCTGGAAACTGGGCAATCTTTTGGTAGAGTGGTTGAGTGTAAGAATTTTCAGGATGGACAAGCGTTTATCAAAAATCTCGGTCAGAAAGGCAAACAATTAGCCATCCTGAGAACGGGCAACTATCAAATTAATACTGCTCTCTTTCAGATTAACAAGATTGAACCTACGAGAATTGCTCCAGATGAAATTGGGTTAGTCATAGCCACAGATGGTGCTTCTCTAGAACCCAGACAAAGATTTGGCAAAATAGTTGATTGTGATAAGTTTCAGAATGCACAAGCGTTTGTAGATAATGGAGGTCAAGTCGGAAAACAACGAGCAATCCTTACAGAAGGAGTGTACAAGATCAACACTCAGCTTTTCCTAGTTCGGAAAGAAAAGCTAACCATTATTAAGCCTGGAGAAATTGGCTTTATTGAGGCACAGGAAGGCGCTCCTATGGAACCTGGACAGTCTTTTGGTAGAGTGGTTGAGTGTAGCAATTTTCAGGATACACAAGCCTTTTTTGATAATGGCGGTCAGAAAGGCAAACAATTAGCTATCCTGAGAACGGGCAACTATCAAATTAATTCTACTCTCTTTCAGATTCGCAAAGCATCAATTACAAAGATTGCTCCCCACGAGATTGGTTTGATTGAGGCCCAAGATGGGGCTTTTCTCAAACCTGGACAAACCTTTGGCAAAGTCGTTGATTGTCATGACTTTCAGGATGCAGAAGCATTTGTCAACAACGGCGGACAAAAGGGTAAGCAGCTGATCTTCTTGGGGGCAGGCAACTATCAGATTAATACTGACTTATTTACTGTGAATAAGATTCCAGTGGTAGAGATTCCACTAGAACATATTGGTCTAGTGGAAGCCAAAGATGGTGAGTCTTTGCCAGCAGAGCGAAGCTTTGGCAAAGTAGTCGATTGCAATAATTTCCAAAATGCACCAGCCTTTCTGGCCAATGGGGGCCAAGAGGGGAAACAACTGGCGATTCTCCAAGCTGGCTCTTATCAAATTAACACAGACCTGTTTAAGATTCGCATAGTGCCAATGACCCAAATTAGTCCAACTGAAATTGGACTGGTGGAAGCCAGAGATGGCGCTGACTTAACATTGGGCAAAACCTTTGGCAAGATTGTCGATTGTGAAAATTTCCAGAATGGGCAGGCGTTTTTAGACAATGGGGGTCAGAAAGGGAAACAGTTAGCTATCCTAACCAATGGCAGATACTCGATCAATACTGACCTCTTTCAGGTTCGCAAGGTATCGGTGATCCATATTTCTCCTGAAGAAATTGGATTAGTAGAAGCTCTAGATGGAGCGGAACCAACACCGGGAAAAATTTTTGGTCGAATTGTCGATTGTGATAACTTCCAAAACCCACAGAAGTTTTTTGATGAGGGAGGTCAGAGAGGGAAACAGTTGGCTATTCTCAAAGCTGGTGATTACTATATCAACACAGACCTGTTTCAGGTTAAAATCGTACAGATTACCACCATCGGTTCTAATGAAATTGGACTAGTGGAAGCCCAAGATGGCGCTCCCCTCGAACAAAACCGGATGTTTGGTCAAATTATTGATTGTGATCACTTCCAAGATCCGCAGCAGTTTTTTGCTAATGGGGGTCAGCGCGGCAAACAATTAGCTATTCTCCAAGAGGGGACTTACTCGATCAACACGGAGCTGTTTCAGGTTCGCAAGGAAAGTATAGTTCGTATTGGTCCCAATGATATTCGCTTAGTTATTGCCAACGATGGTAAGTCTACTGAGGAAGGACAAAAATTCGGTAAGGTGGTTGATTGTGATAATTTTCAGGATGCTCAAGCCTTTTTTGAGAATGGGGGTCAGAAGGGAAAACAACTGGCTATCCTAACTACTGGGCAATACCGAATTAATACTGATCTCTTTACCGTTGTTACTCCTACTAATGCAAAGGATTTCGATATCACTTCTGAAGACTTGCGAGTCACGATTATTGAGGATGACAAAATTGGGATTGTGACTACTCACGATGGCAAAGCACTGGAAGGTGAGATTGCTGGCTCAGTTATTCCTGGACATGAAAAGTTTCAAAAACCACAAATTTTTATTGATAACGGCGGACAACAAGGTTTACAAGAAGAAATCCTGCCTGCTGGTCGTTGGAATTTAAATCCCTGGTTTGTCTCAGTTGAACAAGAGCAATTAACCATCATCCCCAATGGTCATGTTGGGGTAATCAAATCTAATATAGGCAAAACCCCAGAGCATGAGGATAAATTAGTGGATCGGGGATACAAAGGCATTTGGAAAACGCCGCTGCAAAGCCGTACATACCCCATTAACAGGCGAGTTCAAGAAGTGGTGATTATCCCCATCAAAGATCTGGTGCTGGAATGGTCAAAACCACAGGCAGAAAATGAACCTCAAACCGCAGATGAGCCTAAAATTCATAAGCATCTTCCAGCGTTAACCGTGCATGATAAGCATGGGTTTAGTTTTGACGTGGAAGTAACACAGATTATTCGGGTAAGGAAGGAAAATGCTCCAGAAATGTTGTGCAATGTTGCTTCTACAGTTAAATCGATAGATGAACTGATAAGAGAAGTCTTGCAACCCACCGTGAGCAATTACTTTCTCAATGCTGCTCAAGAGTACGAGGCATTGGACTTTCAGGAAAATCGTTATGAATTACAAGCAGCGGCTAAAGAATATATCAAAGATGCTCTCAAGGCTTACAATATCGAGTCAGTAGATACATTGATCTTAGAGATTTACCTCCCTGATGAGTTAACCAAGCTTTTAAGACAGCGTAAGCTTGCCGAGCATCAAATTGAGCAATTTGAAATGCAAACTGAAGTGGAAAAGAAACGTCAACAGTTGACTCTTGAGGAAGAGAGAGCAAAATCCTCGGTTCAGAAAGCTCAGGAACAACTTAAAGCCGAAATTGCTGCAATGCAACGGCAAGAGGAGCTTAAGGCAAAAGAGGCAAAGTTAGATATAGATAAGAAGGCTCATCAAGCAGAAATAGAACGGCTTGATCAGAAATCAAAGGTAGAAGCAGATGCGAAAAAACGGCTGGACAAAGTGGCAACCAATACAGAACGAGAGAGGAAAGACATTGAAGTCGAACGCCAGCAAGCTTTGAGCAAACTCAATACAGAAGAGATGAACATCATCGAAAAGTTGGGACGAGAAGGCTATATACAGAGAGAAGAACTCAAAGCATCTCAACAGATAGAGTTAGCCAAAGCGATCTTGGCCATCCAACAGTACGTTGCCTTACAATCTACCGATGTAGAGAAGACCAAGGCAATTGCCCAAGCATTAGGGAACCAAAATATACTACCAAATTTGCAATCGATTATGGGTGGTGAAGCTTTAGAAGCTGTTGCTAATTATTTTGGATTGCCGCGAAATATGCTCCTGAATACGTTAGGTCAATCGAATCCTCATCTGTACAATCAATTAGGTCTAGCTCCCTTAAGTTTCGGTCAAGCAACTTCTAATCCACAGCTTCAGAGTTCAAAACCTCCTCTACCGCTCAACCAATCAACTCCGATAATTCAACCCCGTTGTCCTGTGGTACTACTACTTGATACCTCAACTGCCATGTCCGGTGAGCGTATCCAGCACTTAAATGGAGGGATAGTTGCCTTTAAGCAGAAAGTTGAACAATACCCTAATCTACTCCAGTCTCTTGATTTAGCGATCGCTACTTTTAACAGTTATCGGCGCACGGTGCAAGACTTCGTGCCGATGAATCAATTTGTGCCTCCACAACTGATGGCAGAAGGTACAACTGAGATGGGTAAAGGTATTGAGTCAGCATTACAACAAGTAGAGAGTTACCAGAACACCTACAACAATAACCATAATCAATACCACAAACCTTGGTTGTTACTAATTATGGGTAGTCCACCAACTGATAACTGGCAACAGGCGGCGCAGCTGGTAAGGAATGCTGTTGAAACTAACCAAATCAATTTTTTTGTTATTGGTGTCCAAGGTGCAGACATGACTAGCCTGAGAGAAATTTCTCCTCCCGGTAGAACACCAATAATGCTTGATGGCTTAAAATTCCGGGAACTCTTCCACTGGCTTGCTGATGCCCTTAAGGAAGTTGCCAATAGTAAGGAAGGTATTGATGCTAAATATAAACTTCCTCCAATCACTGGGTGGGCACAAATGAGGAGAAGATATCAGCAATAAAAGTAATCTTATGAAAAAAAATCCTTTGATATTAGCAAGTCAGCATTGAGGAGATACCAATGAACCACGAGAATATAGACTATTTAGAAAATATCGAACTATTCTATGACAATCCTGAACCCCGCTGTCCAGTTGTCTTACTCCTTGATACATCAGCATCAATGTCCGGGGAGCGGATTAATCAATTAAACACCGGCATTGCTACCTTCAAAAATGAAGTAGAACAAGACACCACTGCCTCTCTGCGAGTTGAAGTAGCGATTATCACTTTCAACAATTCTGTCCAAGAAGTCCAACCATTTGTCACAATTCAAAATCTTAATCCACCTCAGTTAACAACATCTGGGGTAACTGCTATGGGAGAAGCAATTGAATTAGCACTGGACAAAGTACAAAGCCGCAGAGCTATTTACGCCGAATATGGGATTTCCTCTTATAAACCTTGGGTGTTTTTAATCACCGATGGCTTACCAACCGACGAATGGCAATCAGCAGCGCAGCGTGTCAGGCAGTTGATTGAAGCCAAAAAGCTAACTTTCTTTGCTGTAGGTGTTCAAGGTGCAAACATGAATATACTCAGTAAAATCGCTCCTGCTAAAAGGCTTGATGGCTTAAAATTCCAGGAACTCTTCCGTTGGCTTTCTGATTCCATGAAGAGAGTCTCCAACAGCAAACCAGGTATGGAACCGGAACAGGTTTCCCTACCTCCTACAGATGGATGGGATACAAGTGGATGGGATTACGCATAAAGGTGAGGGCTAACTTATGCAGTGGCAAGCAGTAATATCTAGTGCTAGAGGTATCAAACACAAAAAGATAGGAAAGCCCTGTCAAGACTGGGGAGCCTATCAAATTCTATCAAAAGGTCATGTCCTGATTGGTGCTGTCTCCGATGGGATGGGCAGTGCTCAACATGCAGAGATTGGTTCTCAACTAGCGGTAGAAGTAGTCATCTCTGAACTGCAACAAGATTATTGGCAATCTCAGCTAATATCATGTTCGGTTGATCACTTACACTTTAGTGGCAATAAGGCAGGAGGCAGGAGGCAGGAGGCAGGAGGGAAGAAAGAAGGTTGCAAGGTATCTGGGAATTATAACTGTTTATCCGAACTTGATATAACAGATAAAAATGCTGTCAA
>JAAHGR010000257.1 GCA_010672425.1 Symploca sp. SIO2E6 | reverse complement strand
CGCTTTCTCGATGTCAGCGACCGCGTATCCTAATCCTTATCGAAAATTCCGATATCGATATTATTCGTAGGGGCGGGTTTAGAGATAAGCTAACCCATTTTACCAACAACTGTCCTACAAAACCCGCCCTGAAATATGTGAACGCATGGTTTTATTCCTTATCGAATTTTCCGATATCGACACATTTGTAGAGGCGGGTTTAGGGAAAGCCTAGACCCGCCGAAACTGCTGTGGTGGGCAAAATCTCTACACATATCGCTGCCTTGGTTTAAATTCTGTTTTTGCCCACCCTACGACTAGAACACTGAGTTGGGTTGGCTTGCGATCGCATACTATTTAAGATAGAATCAAGTTGCCTATGATTGGTTGGGTAAAAACTTATGAAAAACATTTGCCACCAATCTTAATACAGTTCCTGAGAGCCTCAATCTGATTGGGGCGGTCTAATCTGTACTACTCCTTCCGGAGTAACCACAACCTTACCACCTAACGCCTCAATCCGGTGAATCGCAATTGCTCTGGTACGATCATCTCGTGCATTATTTAGTACCATTGTCCAAGCACTAACTTGAGCCTGTTTACTATCAGGGTTTTTCGCAAGAAACTCAGCAGTCTGGCTAGACAAAGAGGCAACCTGCTGACTTTCTGCATCAGAATAACTACTAGCCCATGCTGCTGCTGTTGTAAAGGATTGCCTTGCAGCTTGAGCATCACCTAAAAATAACAACTCATCAACACCTTTGTAACGCCAAATATAGTAAGACTTAGTTGGCACTTGGGGAGAAAGATACTTTAACCCTTTATCCATCAAAGCTACAGACTTTTCTGGTAACCCCGCGTATAAAGAGCCACTGGTAGAAAGAAACAGGTATGCTTCCAAAAACCTGGGATCACGGTTTAAAATTACCTCAAAATACTCAGGACTAAGTTGATAGCCAGTGACTTGACGAGCTGAATCATCACCAAAATATTCTAAGAAGTCGAGGAACACCCAATTTGCCAGTAAATTATCAAAACCAAAAACTGGAGTTTTTTCCAGCAGGTTAAGGCGTAACTCTTCCGACTCCATTTCTTGTTGAAAAACTTCCAGTGAAGAATTGTTAGCAGTATTCTTGAGTTGATTCAATTGTGGCATCTGCAGCCACCCAACGATAAAAATGCCTAAGATAGCCACCAAGGTAGCCCAAGCCGATTGACCAAAGTTAGAAAAAAAAGTAGAGCGCATTGAATCAATGATAGCGTTTCTCATACTTGTGAGGTACGTTCGTTATTGGGAATTGGGAATTGGGAATTGGGAATTGGGAATTGGGAATTGGGAATTGGGAATTGGGAATTGGGAATTGGGAATTGGGAATTGAGAATTGAGAATTGAGAATTGAGAATTGAGAATTGCAATTCAACAATTCAACAATTTAACAATTCAACAATTCAACAATTTAACAATTTAACAATTCAACAATTTAACAATTATCAGTTCCTTCACCAACCACTGCCTTGAGTTTAAGGCAAAAGCCTGAGTAATCTGGTGGTGGCGTAAACTGCTCAATAGGTAGTTTACTCAACTCATAGCTAGACCAATCTACATGGTAGGTAAAATTAGAGTTTGTGTGACCACCATCGGAGGATGTTAGGGTAGTGGTAGTGATTTCAGGAACGTCATCATGGGAATTGCATACCTTGGGTTGCACCACTGAGTTATCTGCCAACGGTAACGTTCTTACACAAGAATTGTGACTGGTAAAATGCATCTTAGTATCTTCATCTGTAGCTACTTCTGGAAGTTGAGCAATAGACTCAATTGGAGACTGAGTCATGTTTGATGAGCTATTTCCTACTGAAGACAGAGTTTTTAGTTGAACTAGTGGTGCTTGTTCCTGGGAGTTGACTTCAGGCAGCTCTTCCTCTGTGCTGATTTCTGGGAAACTGGTAGTGAGTGGGGGTAGACTTAGTTCCTCGTTGAACTCAGTCAAGTTGACATCGCCGACTGTAGTCAAACTTTTGGGTAATTTGCGAGAAATCAGCCGCTCAAACTCATGGGTAAAACGATACCTAGGCTTGCCGCGTCGTGCCCAAACTGCTAAGATTTGCTCAACAGAAACTGCTTTATAACGTCCCTGATACAAGGCTTCAATCACCCCTAGACGTAACCAATTTGCCTGATACTGCTCCAGCCAGAGATTCACTAATTCTGGTGCTGTGTAGCCTCTCAGTTCAAACCCATAGTGACTGAGCAACGCGATCGCATAATTAACTGCTGAGTCATTGGTCATTGGGAATTGGGAATTGGGAATTGGGGATTGGGGATTGGGAATTGGGGATTGGGAATTGGGAATTGGGAATTGGGAATTGGGAATTGGGAATTGGGAATTGGGAATTGGGAGTTCGGAATTGGGAATTGGGAATTGGGAATTGGCTGTTGTTCATCTATATAGCATTGTATAGGCAATCGAGTAAATCTAAAATCTAAAATCTAAAATCTAAAATCTCAACCCCTGCTCGACAAACGCGATCGCTTCAACTGGTTTTGCTTCAGCTTGCGGCTGTAGAAGGGCTAGCTCGAGACATTCTACCACAATCTTGCCTTGGAGGAAAGCCGCAATAGCTTCTCTAGAGTTCCAGAAGAGCTCTTCGCGCTACCAATTGAAGGGAAGAAACAGTTCCGTTCCCCGTTCCCCATTCCCTATTCCCTGCTCCCTGCTCCCTGCTCAAGACTGTAACCTAGAATGGTA
This sequence comes from Symploca sp. SIO2E6, assembly GCA_010672425.1. Taxonomy (GTDB): domain Bacteria; phylum Cyanobacteriota; class Cyanobacteriia; order Cyanobacteriales; family Coleofasciculaceae; genus Caldora. The sequence continues at coordinate 7,354 of JAAHGR010000257.1, read as the reverse complement.
TCTTGGTCTTAAGGTCTTAAGAAAGGCTCCCAGTGCTGGTTGTGGGGTCAGTCTAACAAACAACGAACAACAAACAACAAACAACGAACAACAAACAACAAACAACAAACAACAAACAACAAACAACAAACAACAAACAACAAACAACAAATAACAAACCACCAATAATGATTGAAGTCGAGCATTTGAGCAAAATCTACGGCTCTACCCCAGCTATTCAGGATGTTAGCTTCTCCGTTGCACCTGGGGAAATCCTGGGATTTCTGGGGCCCAATGGTGCAGGGAAAACTACCACCATGAGGATTTTGGCAGGATATTTACCGGCAACTAGTGGCACTGCTCGCATTGCTAACTACGAAGTGCATGAAAATTCCCTGGCGGTACGACGCCGGATTGGTTATTTGCCGGAGACGCCACCTCTCTACTTAGATATGAGTGTTGAGGGATTTTTGCACTTTGTTGCCCGTATTAAAGGAATTGCTGCAGGCGATCGCTCTTCTCGGGTAAAATCTGCTTTGGAACGCTGCAACCTGTCCCAAAAGGCTAATGTCATCATCCGCAAACTTTCCAAAGGCTTCCGACAGCGGGTGGGGATTGCTCAAGCGATCGTTCATGACCCCCCTGCTATTATTCTCGATGAGCCTACGGTAGGTCTAGATCCTCGGCAAATCATCGATGTTCGTAACTTAATTAGGAGCCTTGCCGGGGAACATACGATTATCCTCTCCACCCATATCCTGCCAGAAGTAAGTATGACCTGTAGTCGGGTCGCAATTATTAATCGAGGCAAAGTTGTGGCCACCAATAGTCCTGAAGCCTTGATTGCCCAGTTACAAGGAGGCTCAGACTATGAGCTGGAAGTAGAAGGGGATGCTCCCCAACTACAAAAACTTTTACAGGTGCTGCCGGGAGTCTGCATGGTACAAATTGTGCCTACGGGTAGGCATTTACCTCCCCATCGCTCCTTAATTCGCGTTATCTCGGCTCCGGGAGCAGAATTAGGCAGAGATATTGCGGCTGTTACCGTCGGAGCCGGTTTAGGATTATATGAACTGCGGCGCACTAGTGCTACCCTCGAAGATGTATTTTTAGAATTGACAACCCAGGAAGTGGCACATGGGGAATTGGCAATTAATGATAGTCAAAGTTCTGCCCCATCAGCAGCGATGGAGTTATCGGGAGAAGAAGAATAGATGGGTGTAATCATTGGTAACATTCTGGCGATTTTTCGTAAGGAATTGCAGAGCTATTTTGCTTCCCCCTTAGCTTATTTGGTGGCAGCTATCTTCTGGTTACTGTCTGGCTTCTTTTTTGGGGCAATTCTCCTCTTACCAGGGGGGATGATAGATCAAGTTGCTTTAGTTGATCAACAGGGTGGAACCCCCCAGCCAATAGATGTTGCCTATGAATTTTTGGGCTTTTTCTTGAATGTGATGGGTTCAATGACTTTGTTTTTGTTACCTATTCTGTCTATGGGACTGTATGCCGAGGAGCGTAAGCGGGGAACCATAGAGCTATTGGCTACCTCCCCCCTAACCAACTGGTCAGTAGCGGTGGGGAAATTATTGGGAGTGCTGGCATTTTTCACCTTTATGATCGTGCCCATTCTAGTCTATGAAGCGATCGCTCTGAGTGCAACAAGTCCCCCGGTCCCACCAGCGGTCCCCTTACTGGCTCATACTGGATTAATTTTACTGGCTGCTTCTGTTCTCTCTTTGGGTATGTTTATCTCATCTCTAACTGATAGTAGCATTTTGGCAGCTTTCCTCACTTTTACCCTGAATGTTTTCCTGTGGGTAATGGGTGAGTTTTCTAATAACATCGGTGGCATCCTAGGAGATTTTTTAGGTCATATCTCATTATTGAAGAATTATGACACCCTGGTTAAGGGCATTTTTGATCCCAGTAGTCTTGTTTTGTTTGCCAGTTTTATTATTCTTGGTATTTTTCTGACGGCTCAGTCCATTGATGCCTTACGCTTCGGACGTTCTTAATTGATACAGACTCACTCATTAGGGAAAATCCAAAGAGGGGGTGACACCCCTCACCCCCAAGTGATATATTTAAGTTAAGTAGATGCACCCTGATGATCGAGAGAGTTGCTTAGGCAGCTCTCTTTTTGTTTTTAAATGCCACTGGGTTAGATTTTTGGTAACCTGAGACCTGATATAATTCCCTCTCAGGCGGTAGTCATGGCTTTGGAGGAGAACTCATGTCAGACTGGCAGAAAATTACTGGTAGTGTTACAGCACCCAGAGGATATAAAGCAGCAGGCATTGCTGCTGGGATGAAGCCTTCGGGGCTTCCAGATTTAGCTTTAATTGTCTCAGATGTTGATGCCATTGCAGCAGGTGTCTTTACTACCAGTCAGGTTCGTGCTGCCTGTGTTGACTATTGTCGCCAGCGCTTGCAAGCCAAAGCAAGTGCTCGTGCTATTCTCTGTAATGCGGGTCAAGCTAATGCAGCAACTGGTGAACAGGGTTGGAGAGATGCCCTCGAAAGTGCTCAAGCTTTAGGCAAAGAACTCAACATTCCTGCTGAATCGATCTTACTGGCATCTACTGGTGTAATTGGTCAACGAATCCCCATGGATGACCTATTATCAGCAATTCCTGAACTAGTGACAGTGGCATCAGAAACTGCTTCAGAAGCAGTGGCTCAAGCAATTGTTACCACAGATTTAGTGACCAAATCCATCGCCCTGGAGACGATTATTGACGAGCGTCCAGTTAGGATTGGGGGCATTGCCAAAGGTTCTGGGATGATTCATCCCAATATGGCAACCATGTTGGCGTTTGTGACTTGTGATGCCGCAGTTTCCCCTTCCCTCTGGCAACAGATGTTGAGTCGGGCAGCAAACAAGAGCTTTAATCAAATCACAGTTGATGGTGATACTAGTACCAACGATACTCTGATTGCCCTGGCTAATGGAGAATCCCGCACATCAGCAATTACAGAAATGGGAGCAGCGGCAGAAAAGTTGGAAGCAATGCTGACAGAAGTATGCCAGCATTTAGCCAAAGCGATCGCTAGAGATGGAGAAGGTGCTACCTGCTTGGTAGAAGTGCAAGTTGCTGGGGCGCCAGATGATCAAGCTGCCCGTCAAATCGCTAAAACTATCGTTGGTTCATCTCTAGTTAAATCTGCCATCTTTGGACGCGACCCCAACTGGGGCAGGATTGCTGCAGCTGCAGGGCGTGCTGGCATCCCTTTTGAGCAAGAAAATCTGCGGATTCAGTTGGGGGATTTTGTCATGATGGAAAATGGTCAACCCCTAGTTTTTGATCGTGGAGCTGCTAGTGCTTATTTAAAGCAAGCAGCAATGGGAGCATATTTGCAGGAGGATACAGTCTTAATCTCTGTTGGTGTTGGCAATGGTGCTGGTACTGGTAAGGCTTGGGGCTGTGATTTGAGTTATGACTATGTAAAGATTAATGCGGAGTATACGACTTGAGAATTGGGAATTGGGAATTGGGAATTGGAAATTGGGAATTGGGAATTGGGAATTGGGAATTGGGAATTGGGAATTGGGAATTGGGAATTGGGAATTGGTGAGTATAAATATCTTCCTTGTCTCCCTTGTCTCCCTTGTCTCCCTTGTCTCCCTTGTCTCCCTTGTCTCCCTTGTCTCCCCCATCTCCTCCATCTCCCCATCCCCCCACCTCCCCACCTCCCCATCTCCCCAACTCCGAAGCTCCTCCTTCAGAAGTTCTTCATTTTTTCAGTTTAACCTCAAGATACAAGCAGCTCAGCAATGACTAGATTGGTCTTTGAGAATACAATAAACCCCAATGAGTGCTGATTTCTGGTAGATCTTTACTATTGAGAGTGGGACAATGCTGATGCTGCTAGCAGTTTTTTCGGTTGTTAAACCCTAAGTATAATGATTATACAACTCCAATGGATCCCCATAATTTCTAGTGTTGGTATTGGTATTTGGTTTATCTTCCTAGCCTATTCCTTTGCTGTTTAGTACTTTGTTAAAGTTTATTGCACTCTCTTGTAAGAGATTCTGAGTAGGGATTATGGACAATATCAATTCTACAGAAAAGTTTAATTTAAGCATTACTTTGATAATTGGTGCCCTAAAGCTTCAGGATAAAGTTCTAGTAAAGTCTTGTGAAAAAACTCTGAGTGATCTACTGGGCTCTGAGTATACATCAGATATTATGACTGCGGTTGTATTTCAATTAGCACAAACAGATCCTGATACCTTTAATTGGACTTGGCAAAATTTCTACGGTTTGGATGCTTGCCGAAACTTAATTAAGGGTATCGTTATGTTTGCTGTTAAAAAATTAATTAACCAAGGTTATATTCTGGGTCAAGACTTTAGTATTAATCCCACAGGCACAATCTGGCTCTGCCCCAAAGTTAAAGCCGCACTACTAGAAAAATCTTCAGCGACAGACCGTATTTTTCTTGAAAAAATCTTGCAAATCCCTTCTGTAACATAATTAAAACTGTTCTTAGTAATTTAAAATATTAGTAAAATAGATATAAAAGGGTGATAAAATAATGTATACTTCTGGAGTTTATATTTCTAAACAGCACTTGAATATCCTTGAAAAAAGTAACTCTGGCAGCGACATAAACCAATATCAGGATAGCCAACTCCCCGCCGTCGATCACCTGAATCGCGGTCGCATTGCTATTTTCATTGATGGCGCTAACCTATTTTATGCCGCTTTGCAACTGGGTATTGAAATCGACTATGTCAAACTTCTGGGAAATTTGACTTCTGGTGCTAGGTTGCTCCGTGCTTTCTTTTACACCGGAGTTGATTCCACTAATGAAAAGCAACAAAACTTTTTGCTCTGGATGCGTCACAATGGCTATCGTGTAGTCACCCAAGAGCTAACTCAGTTTCCAGACGGTTCTAAAAAAGCAGATTTAAATGTAAAAATTGCTGTAGACATGTTGAAGTTGGTCGGTTGTTATGATACTGCTATATTAGTTAGCGGTAATGGAGAGCTGGCTTATGCGGTTAATGCCGTGAGCTATCAAGGGGTTCGACTGGAAATAGTCAGTTTGCGCTCTATGACTAGCGATAGCCTGATTAATCTTGCTGACTCCTACATCGACCTCGGTATGATTCAACACAAGATCAAAAAGACTACTTGATTAAAGCTGTTCAATGGACAACACTGAAGCATTCAGTTCTACTCGCTGGTTTGTCCGTCGTGATCTTGATGGCTTCTTTGGTTTAGCTTTAGATAACTTAATCCAAATCTTGGTAATTGTGAGTTTGACTCAAGGAGTCCTCCAATTTCCTGCCCATCTAGTTTACGGTAGGATTCTACCTAGCATAGCCCTAAGCTTAGTAGTAGGCAATTTTTACTACGGGTGGCTCGCTTACCAACAGGGAAAACGAGAACAGCGAGATGATATTACTGCCCTGCCCTATGGTATTAATACTGTCAGCTTGTTCGCTTACATCTTTTTGGTAATGTTGCCAGTGCGTTTAGAAGCCTTGGCAACAGGAGCCTCATCGGAACAAGCAGCAGAACTAGCTTGGCAAGCCGGTTTGGTGGCTTGTCTTGGTTCAGGACTAATTGAGTTGGGTGGAGCTTGGGTAGCAAATCGACTACGGCAATTTACCCCCCGTGCGGCTCTGTTGTCCACTTTGGCAGGGATTGCTCTGACTTTTATCTCCATCGGCTTTCTACTACGAACCTATGCTCATCCGATTGTGGGATTAGTGCCTTTGGGGGTAATTTTGTTAACCTACTTTGGTCAGGTTAAATTTTTGCTCCCTGGCACTAGGATTACTATTCCTGGTGGATTATTGGCAGTTTTACTAGGTATTGCCCTAGCTTGGACTACCGGTTTAGCGAGTTGGGACTCAACCCAATTCACTACAGCAACAGCACCTATAGGATTTTATCTACCACAACTTTGGTTAGGTGATTTATGGCAAGAGAGGGTTGCCATACTGAGTTATTTCAGCGTTATCTTGCCAATGGGGTTATTTAACTTAGTGGGTAGTCTCCAGAATTTGGAAAGTGCGGAGGCAGCAGGTGACCATTATCCAGCGGCTCCCTGTCTGGCAGTTAATGGCATTGGTACTATAGTTGCAGCTTTGTTTGGCTCTTGTTTTCCCACCACAATTTATATTGGTCATCCCGGTTGGAAAGAGATGGGAGCACGAGTAGGTTACTCCCTACTCAATGGTGTGGTGATGGGACTAATCTGTTTGACTGGAACCGTAGGATTACTAACTTTCTTTGTTCCTATTGACAGCGGTATGGCAATTGTCCTGTGGATTGGCATCGTGATTGTCAGCCAGAGTTTTACCGCTACTCCACCTCATCACGCAGCAGCAGTGGTAGTCGGTTTACTCCCAGGGATTGCTGGTTGGGGGGCACTGATTGCGAAGAATGCCTTACGAGTCGCTGGTTTGGGTACACCAGAGCAACCCTTTACCCCAGAATTAGTTCCTGGCTTTGAGCTCAGTGACATCTATATTACTGGAGCTTTTGCTCTCGAACAAGGTGTGATTTTTTCCGCCATGATTCTAGCAGCGATGACGGTTCATATTATTGAACGAGAATTCGGTAAAGCAGCTTTGTGGTCACTAGTTGCTGCTGTCTTAGCTTGGGTGGGTTTGCTTCACTCTTATCGCTGGACTGTTGGGGATACAGCAATCGAGTTAGGTTGGGGAGTGGGTATCTCTTGGTCTGTTGGTTATGCTTTGTTAGCTCTGTTGTTATTCTATGCTCAGTGGCAGAAATTGAAAATTGGGAATTGAGAATTGGGAATTGAGAATTGGGAATTGGGAATTGGGAATTGGGAATTGGGAATTGAAAATTGGGAATTGGGAATTGGGAATTGGGAATTGGGAATTGGGAATTGAAAATTGGGAATTGGGAATTGGGAATTGGGAATTGGGAATTGAGATAGTAGACATCTCCAGAAAAGAACCTAAAACCCTTATGGGACTTAGGTCAATATTGAGTTTTTGGATTGGCTTGAACCATATCCAAAACCGATGCAATATCACGATTACTCGACTGCATAGACAACCTCATGAGTTCTTAAAATTTCATGCCGTCGATAGGGATTTTTTAGATACTTTTTGTTGACCAAATCCACTTTACGACCAAATAAGACTTCTATCTCTTCTTGCATTGTTAGGAAACCATCCCAAGTCAAGTGGTGCTCGCTGGGAAAGGTAACAAGCACATCAATATCGCTATCGTGACGAAAGTCTTCGCGAAGGACAGAGCCGAAGATAGCAAATTCGATAATATTCCAGCGCTGGCAAAAATTAGTAATTTGAGCAGGAGATGCCTTGATTCTGTCAGCTACTAAGTTTTGCAATTGAGCTATCATCACTCACCTCCTCCAAAAT
>JAAHGR010000256.1 GCA_010672425.1 Symploca sp. SIO2E6 | reverse complement strand
TACCTCATAAGCATTATTTTGAGGTGTGACAATGATACCTGAGTGCTGTTGCTCTGTTTGGATGTAGTTCAGGTGCAATCTTTCATAATCCACTCGATTATGAGTCAATATACATCGGTCCTCTGAAGCAGCATAAGCTAATTGTTGCTCATCAGAGTAACTTGTCATTCCAACATCAATAGTTGTTAGGACATCCAAACCTCTGGCTCTGAGAAGAGTAGCAACCAAATTCGCAATATCCTCATCTGTGTAAAGTGAAGCAAAGATTTTCATTCCCTTGTCAACGCTTTGCGAACTACAGGATGAATCAATTCATCAGGAATGTGGTTTTGCTCAATATAGTGGTTGATTTCAGCTTGGTTATCTAAATAGAAACTCAAGGCATCAAAAACTTGAGCCAGGGTAAGCTGAGGATACTGTGTCGGAATTTCCTCCGGAGGAGTACCCAATCGCCATAAACCGACAATGACTCGTACCGATATGCGAGTACCGATGATAATAGGTTCACCGCTTAAAATGTCTGAATTGCGAGTAACATATCTGGAAGTGGCTGTAGTTGTCATTAATCAAACTCCATATTAAGAATTGGGATAGAGTGAAGGATTGGCTCAACTGCTGGTGAAGGATTTTTGCTGTGCGATCGCATCCCCAATATTAATCAGTGTACACTCTCGTTGGGTCTCGTGATCGCTTGATGGTACGCAGATTATTGGCACAACATCTACAGGACGAGCAACCTGTAATCGCCTTGATCTGAATGATGAACGTCGCACAGACCGATTTATCCAGAAGTCTCGACAGCAATGGGTTATTTGTGTCTTTGTGGTTTTCCCCATCGAACAATTTCGCCAACTGCATCTGTTACTTTTCCGGGTTGCTGTTGGGTTGCGCTTCGCTTCACCCAACCTACTTACTAGATGAGGAAATCTCGAAAAATGCGATAACCGAGAAAATAGTTTATATGACCACACCTAATGATTTAGAAGAATTAGAAAATGACTTAGAAACTTTAGAAAATTTACAATGAAAGCAATTAGTAATTCATCAATTTTAATTGCCATGAGTAGTATTGGACAATTAGAATTGATTAAGGAAAGATTTCCAGATGGTGTAATTATCCCTGAAGCTGTGTGGCACGAAGTTGTGAAAACAGGTAAAGGAAGAAGCGGTGCAGAACAGGTAGCAAAGGCTTCATGGTTAACTATTTATACTGTTACTAATACTTCCTTGATCTCTTTATTAAGATTAGAATTAGATAAGGGAGAATCAGAGGCAATCGCACTATTTTTGGAACAGCCTACGCAAGCAATTTTACTGGATGAAAAAAATGCTAGACGAGTAGCAAAACGGATGAGTTTACCAGTATTAGGTGCAGTAGGGATTTTAATTTGGGCTAAACAAAAGGGATTGATTCCTAATTTAAAAGAACAACTTGATAACTTACAATCTGTTGGTAAATTTCGCCTAAGTAATTTAATTTATCAAGAAGCTCTTAAAAAAGTTGGTGAATAGCGATCACAATCTTATACCAAACAGCTCACCAACTGCCTAGAACCCCGACTTCTTCTGTGAAGTCGGGTTTCTTAAACGCTGGCAAACTAGCGATCGCACTCAAAGGTTAGGTTTTAGGTGTTAGGTTTTACTTCCACAACTAAGCTGTCCTAAAATTAACTGTATCCTCTTTCCAACCTACCACCTACCACATGAATCCTTATGCAATCCTCAATCAGACCCAGTGCCAGCGGGTAAGTGATGGCTCCATTATGCCGCTGTTGAGTGGTTGTCAGTCGGCTAACCGCCAGCTGCTACTTGTGTGGCCTCAACTAGGAGATTTCGATAGTCTGGAATACGCCTGGTGGCTGCAACGGGAGGCAAAACCTTTTCTGGATGCAGGGATGGTGATACGAGCCGTTGGTATTGGTGATCGTGCTTCTGGTGAACGATTCTGTGATTACACAGGGTTTCCTCGGGATTGGCTGTTTACCTCTGGCAATCCACAGCTGCACCAACAGCTGGATTTGTATCCAGGACTTTCCCTGAAGATACCAGGATTCTCAACAACCCTAAATGCTTACTTAAACCTGCTGCTGATGTGTGCAGGTATTGGTAGTCCTGGCACTCTAGCTGAGGTATTTCGAGGCTATTTGGGCGATCGCCAGGCTCCCCAGTTGCTCGATGATGAGGAAGTTGTGCAAACTAAAGCATTGCCTCCGATCAAAGGCTCATTCTTCCAGATGGCAGGTGGCAAAGGTTTTCAGCGACCTTTTGAATTAGCAACTCTGCGACTGCGGAATATGACAGAAGTTTTAAGCCACTGGAATACCTATGTACCAAATGCGGCTTATCTAACCCAGCGGGGAGGAACCTTTTTGTTCAATTCCCAGGGAAAATTACTCTATGAACACCGGGATCTCGGACTCCTTGGCTTTGCTAAGGATATGAGTCATCCACTGTCGTTTTTATAGCTAGGTGTTAGGTGTTAGGTGTTAGGTGTTATATCAAGGAAAGGATAAACAGTTATAATTCCCTCCTACCTCCTGCCTCGGAGCCTCGGAGCCTCGGAGCCTCCTGCCTTCTGCCTTGCAGCCTTCTATTTAGTTGCACATCGTGTATAAATTATGACTAAACCTTGGCCTCCCCCTCAAATCAAACCTTTTGAACGCCTCCGGGTTAATGATGGTACCCTGATGAATGCTCAGCGATGGAAGCTGGCTCATGATTACCATCGACAACGGCAAAATGTTTACTACCAATCCCTCAACCAACCAGGAATTGTCTGTGATTTAGGAGTCTGGGTAATTGAACCCCCAGCAGAGGCTTCGGCTCAATACCGAGATGAACGTTGGGTGCAAATCCAACCAGGTATTGCCATTGATTTGTATGGCAACTTCATCGTGGTGACTGAACCGATGGATTTTCGGATTGCTTCTGAGGTAACCACAGAAAAACCACTGATGGTGTATCTGGTAGTTAGTTATGTCGATCCTGATAACTTACGTCGCCACAATAATGGTGATATTGTTAAAGAAACATTTCGGATTGAGGAAAAAACTAATCCACCCCATGACTTGGAAGTGGAAGTGTGCCGCATTCTGCTTGCCTCTGGAAAAGTCCAGTTGTCACTGCCAGCAGATGTATTTTTTCCCAGCTATAACCAATTAGACCTACGCTACCGTACCCAAGCGCGATCGCGTCCTCAATCTTTGGTACGCTTAGGGATAGTACCTAACAACCTGCCTCAACCAGCTCAGATTGCTACTAATCTCAAGTACCTCCTGCAATCCGTTGCTAGTCTCTATCCAGCCATGAGTGGAGCCGATAAAATTGGGCAAGTGCGATTGCAAGCCAATGATCTTGAGAAAATATTAAATTATGACCTCCTTTACCTCACCAACCAACAATCACTATCTCTAACCAACTCCGAATTATCAGTTATTCAAGAATATTTAGCAGCCGGTGGTGTCATCTTAGTGGAAGCTCAAATTGATGAAGATAGTTTGGCCTTCGATAACTTTGCCCAACAATTAGGGACTCCTTTAGTCGATCTCAATCATCTGAAACGGAACCATCCCTTGCGAATCCAGCCTTTTCTCTTTGCGGCTCTTCCCTCTGTTCAAGAACAACCAATTAAAATCTTGATTGGGGGAGGAATTGTCATTATAGTTGGTAATTTATCAGCTGCTTGGGGACTAGACGAAGATCTTGCTCTACCACGGGAGGCGATCCGCACTGCTCAGGAAATGGGTATTAATATCCTGCATTTTGCTTGGTGTCGGCGGCAACTAACTATGCATAGTAGGAACATTGCTCCCCAACCCCCTAATTTGCCATCTTCTCCAACTATGCCAAAAACTCTTCCAGAATCACCGATGTCTCCCAAACAGAAAAGGAAAAGAAAAAAACCTTCTGATTTGTTGAATTTGTGAAAATTGAGAATTGAAAATTGAGAATTGAGAATTGAGGAGAGACACAACAAAAGCCAGTGACTATTCAAACTTAATGTACTAAAAGCGAAGCATCGTCTGGCTTCCCGGTGGAAGTCAAAGCGTAGCATCGTCTGGCTTCCCCCTTTCAAAGGGGGACGGGAGGGGGATTTCAAAGGGGGACGGGAGGGGGATTTCAAAGGGGGACGGGAGGGGGATTTCAAAGGGGGACGGGAGGGGGATCAATAATATACCGCATAGCAGAGCAAACGGCTGTATCTTGCTTTCGGGTCTACACTAAAAACCTATAGAATGCAAAACAAAACTCTCTACCTAGATTTCATCGAAAAAGCACTCGAACTTCCCCCAAATAACCTAGATGCACCTCTGGTCATAGATCTTTTTGCTGGTTGTGGGGGGTTGGCACTGGGTTTTGAAGCTGTAGGTTTTCAAACCGTTGGTTATGAAAAGCTCGAAGATGCTTGCACTACTTATCAGCACAATCTGCACAGTTCCTGTCATCAGGTAACCCTTACTCGTCAAACTCATCTAGTCAACGGAGCCACCATAATTATTGGCGGTCCCCCTTGTCAACCTTTTAGCGTTGGTGGATATCAACTCGGACTTCAAGACAGCCGTGATGGCTTTCCCATTTTTATTGATGCGGTTCATCATTATCGTCCTCAGCTAGCTTTGTTTGAGAATGTGCGGGGAATGCTATTTCGCAACAAAGCTTATTTTGAGGAAATTATAACAGCTCTGAGGAAATTAGGCTATATCGTTGAATGGAATATTCTTAATGCAGCACATTATGGCGTTCCTCAGCGCAGAGAACGTCTTTTTTGTGTTGCTCACCAAGGTAGATGGAAATGGCCAGAAAAAACCCATTTGAACTCGCCATACACCGCTGGTGAAGCCTTAGGAGAATTGGCATTGTCAGCACCTTCTGACTCCAAATTTCTTACTCCTAGCATGGATAAGTATGTTAAGAAATATGAGATAGCTTCTAAATGTGTCAGACCAAGAGATTTACATCTAGATGCACCTTCTAGAACCGTTACTTGTCGCAACCTGAGTGCTCCTACAGGAGATATGCTGCGTATTAAATTGCCGGATGGACGCAGAAGACGGTTGACTGTCCGAGAAGGTGCTCGTCTCCAAAGTTTTCCCGATTGGTTTGAATTTCAGGGGAGTGAAGAGAGTCAATGCAATCAGATTGGTAATGCGGTTCCTCCTATTTTAGCCAAGGCTTTAGCTTGTTCCGTTAAAGCTTATTTAGACGATACTGCTCAAGAAGCAACAGAAGAATATCATTTACTCAATCAACCAATACAGCTATCTTTGAAATTGTTTTAATGACTGATAATTATAGTAACATTTTATCATTGCTCCCAGATCCTATCGTCGCTGTTGAAGATTGTTTACAATGCCTACCCTACGAGCGATCGCTACTGAGCATTTTAGCGATGGCAAGCTAAGAGAGATGCCCATGTGACAGTTGAGGGTGCCGAATGTGGGGTAAAAAATCCCCACGCCTTCAGGCTGAGAAATATGTCAAAAAATATGAGTTTTTGGAAATAACCTCTGGCTCGTTGTAGATAATAGTCTATAGAGACACAACCAAAGCCAGTGACTATTCAAACTCAACGTACTAGTCGTTTTATCGACCCCTGGCCTTATCTTGCTCTCGGGTCTACACTACTGGTATTTTTAGCCTTATTCGGTGCTTCCCTGTTCCAGAAAACACTGCTATCGACTACCGTCAGTGTCATGGCAGAGGAACCGGTGCAACTGCAACCACTATCCCTCAATCGCCAGCTTATTGGTGCTCTTCGCATTGAAGCTAGGGCAATCATTCCCCTTAACCGATGGGTTACTTATGAAATCCAGTTACTCGATAGCCAAGGTCAACCATTCGCCTCCGCCATCAAGCAAGCCTGGAATGAATCAGGAACTTGGTATGAGGATGGAGAGTCTGGTACTTGGCAAGAAGATGACCTGTTAGGAGGACTCGATGTTCGCGCCAAGCAGGATGAGATGGTAACCATTGCTATTGCAGTTTTGGAGTATGGGGATACATCAGGACAAGTACTCGAGCAACTTGTGCCGTTTCAGGTAACTGTCCAAAATGGAGTTATAGATACGCGCTATCTTTGGCCAGGTTTGGTGGGGACATTATCTCTTAGCCTGATAGCTTTATATGCAACGCCATTAACTGGGAAAAAAGCCATCTCCAAAACGATTAACGATAGCGACCCCAATGATCGCGCTACCGTCGGTGGTGCTAATCGCCTGGTGCGGGTTAAAGTTGATGTTAAGGCAGATAAAACTTCCCCAGCTAAACTAGAAGTTCGCCTTTTTCTCAAGGACTCCTATGGTGAGCAAATCTATAGCCGTTCATTTCCCTTGCCTATGACCTATTTGAGAAAAGACGGCAATATCAAGGGAGCAACTGGTCATTTACAAACATTCTTCCTGTTGGAATCTCGCAGTTCCTATGGTTTCTCCGTGGAAGTATGGCCAGATGCATCTGTCGATCGCACAACCTTGAGAGTTCTTGATGGCAGCCGTACCTTACAAAGTGTTGAAGTGGTAAAAATTAGCCCAACCCTTGATACGCCATCGGTGACTTAGAAACAGGTAGGGAAGTGTGGGGAGACAAGGAGGACAAGGAGGACAAGGAAGATGAGGAGATAGGGAAAAAATCTATATCTACTCATTACTCTTGAGAAAGAAGGCTCCAAGGCAGAGGGCAGAAGGCAGAAGGCTCTAAGGGAAGCTGACTTGTTTTTCTTCTTCTTTTTGGACTGAAGTCCTACTACTGCTCATTACTCATTACTCATTACTCATTACTCATTACTCATTACTCATTCCAGGAATTAATCCCATGTTGACTAAAATTTTGACAGCGACGACAGTTGCGATCGCACTATTTACCATAGTCGCAGGTTACACTCAGCGTTCAGCCCTTGTCCTGCGGGAAGAAAAACAAAATAACTATTGGCCTCGACATCGGACACGTTTATCCGGTTACTATTATCTAGGTACTTGGGAATCGTCACCCGATCGCTCAGCCTATGGTAGCTTTCGTGGAGGCGGTCCGGCTACCGGCAAATAAATTATGGAAGAGGCTATATCAGATGAGAAACTGACATCTAACTCTAGCATCCTATCCCTCAAACGCGACCAGCGTTGGTTGCTCCTAATTGCTGCTGCGGTTTCCTCAATTTGTGGACTAGCGGTAGAACTGTTGCTGGGAACTCTAGCAAGTTACTTGGTAGGGAATCAAGCTCTATCCTATGGTATTTCTGTTGGAGTCTTTCTCGCAGCCATGGGTCTAGGGTCTTACCTGAGTCAGTTTATTGCTGTCAATCAGACCAATTCCCCATCTCTACAACACCAACTGCTCTTAATTTTTATCAAAGTTGAACTACTCATTGCTCCCCTAACTGCTGTATTGCCTTTAGGATTATTTGCTGTATTTGTGAGCAATGGTTCCATCTGGCTGGGTTTATTCTTCGTCACTATTGTACTGGGAGTACTGGCAGGATTGGAAGTGCCACTGCTGACCCGAATTCTGGAATTAGACCAGAGTGTGCGGGAAGCCTTAGCAGGTGTTTTAGCGTTGGACTATTTGGGAGCACTACTGGGTTCCCTCGCTTTTCCTATCCTCTTATTACCCATTATCGGTTTATTTCCTACGGCTTTTGTCTTAGGGTCATTACCTGCCTTGATGGTGTTTGCCATTGGCAGGCGCTTTCCCAGACTGCGGCGCTGGGGATATTTTGGTTTAACCCTTGGTATTCTCCTGTTTACCTTGGCTCCCTTAGCCATTCCGATTAGCAACCAGCTGGAAAATACTCTGTATACTGGGCCAGTAATCACCCGCATCCAGTCTCCCTACCAACGCATTGTCCTCACACGACAAGGACAGGATGTTCGTCTCTTCCTCAACGGCGATTTGCAATTTTCCACCATCGACGAATACCGCTACCATGAAGCCTTAGTCCATCCCGCAATGAGTGCTAGTGCTGATAGGCGTCGGGTGCTGGTATTAGGTGGAGGTGATGGTATGGCCTTGCGGGAAGTGCTCAAATGGCCAGAAGTTGAACGAGTCCTACTCATCGATTTAGACACCGAAGTTGTCAAGTTAGCCAGCCATCACCCTCAATTAGTCCAAGTTAACGATAACTCATTTTCCGACCCCCGGGTCGAAGTGTTGTATGCCGATGCCTTTGTCAGTACACCCACACTCAATGAAACCTTTGATGTGATTATTGCCGACTTTCCCGACCCGGATCAAGAGACTATTGCTAAGCTTTATGCAGAAGGGTTTTACCGTCGTCTCTTACCGCGATTAGCAGACCAAGGCATTTTTGTGACCCAGGCATCTAGTCCCTTTTTTGCTCCCAAGGTTTTGAGTTGTATTGCCGCAACCTTAGAAAATGTGGGACTATCAGTTCATCCCTATGTCATAGATGTCCCCAGTTTTGGGCCTTGGGGTTTTGTGCTAGCATCAAGGCGATCAATTCAGCCGGATACCCTTGATTTATCGGTATCAACTCGCTTTCTCACCCCAGCCATTTTACACTCCTTGTTTGAGCTGCCAGGAGATATTAAGTTGGGTAATGTCGAGGTCAACCGCCTTGCTCATCCTGTAATTGTACGCTACCAATCTGACCCCCGTTGGGCAGCTTATTAGGGTTTTGAAGTAGCAAGTAACAAGTAATAAGTAATGAGTAATAAGTAATGAGTAATGAGTAATGAGTAATGAGTAATGAGTAATAAGTAATAAGTTTTGAGTTAATCTCAACGAAAGTGCAAAGTTAAACACCTAACACCTAACACCTAAACCTAATACCTATGTTATTCGTTTGGCTGGGAATCATTGTCATTGTATCTGCTGGAGTCGTACTGTTGCTACTCCAACAACGAGGAGTTTTATCCGGTATTGGTGAAAATCGTCACCTACGACCAACGGAACGTACCATCTTTACTTTAGAAATTGGGGATATCGTACAGTACATGGGTACTGATTGGGTAGTAGAGGGACGCCTTACCTATGAGGACAAAGGCTATAGCTGGTTTGAGTATCTGCTTCAAGATAATGATTCTATTCGTTGGCTTGCTGTAGATGAAGATGACCGAGTTGAGGTTTCCTTACTAGAACCAACCAATCAGTTGGAAGTAAGCCAAGGACCTCCTCATCAGCTGATGTTTGAGGAGGAAACTTACCGTTGTGTGGAGTCAGGAATCGCTAAGATGACTCGCAGCGGTACAACTTTAAGACGTACTGCTGAAAGTTGTCAATATTTTGATTACGAAGGCCCCGATAATCGAGTCCTGTCTATCGAAGACTGGAATGGGGATATCGAGGTTGCTGTAGGGCAACGTATCAATCCCAGGATGCTAACACTTTTACCCGGTACCGGTGAACACGTTTACCGCAGGTTGAACTAAGCAACCATTACTTTGAACATCCTCTTACTTGTTATTTGTTACTTGTTACTTGTTATTTGTTACTTGTTACTTGTTATTTGTTACTTGTTATTTGTTACTTGTTACTTATTACTTATTACTTATTCATTGCAAGGTATACCCTTTTCTACCTGAAAACGATAGGAAACACCATAGCCAGCACCACAATAAGGCATTCCACCGGTGCGGTGAACGTAAGTGAGGAAAGTCAAGCTAATTAATAGTTGCACTAAAGCGATCGCTAATAGTATTTTGACTTTGTTGCGATATAGTCCCGCTAGCCACAAGTAGATAAAGGGAAATGCTATAGCAATATAGTAAGGATGGACATTGACTCTGGATAAGGTAAACGCACCACCGACACCAAAACCCAAGGCTTTCAGGTAAAAACTTAATTTTGACTCTTGTGAGTGAGTTACTGATGGTGAATTCTTTTCATAGGGACTGTCTTCTGACTTGTAAGTGGGGAATGGGGAATGGGGAATGGGGAATGGGGAAGAGTCCACCTTCATCCTCTGGTGGTGAAATTTTTTCATCGGGACTGTCTCCTGCCTCCGGTCCCCCTCCTGGGAGGGGTTAGGGGTGGGTTCCTCCTGGGAGGGGTTAGGGGTGGGTTCCTCCTGGGAGGGGTTAGGGGTGGGTTCCTCCTGGGAGGGGTTAGGGGTGGGTTCTGCCTCCTGCCTTCTA
>JAAHGR010000255.1:7825-10122 GCA_010672425.1 Symploca sp. SIO2E6 | reverse complement strand
CAAGGTAGAAGGGAATTATAACTGTTTATCCGAACTTGATATTACTGGTTATTTGTCAATTGTCATGTTAATGGTTTTTCTGCTGTAGAGAAGTGTATAACCTCAAGATGACCAAACTAATTATTCAAATTCCTTGTTACAACGAAGAACATACCCTAGGGATCACCCTAGATGCTTTACCTCGCCAGTTACCAGGCATTGATCTGGTAGAGTGGTTAGTCATTGATGATGGTAGTCGCGATCGCACTTTTGAGGTGGCTAAAGCTTATGGGGTGGATCACATCATTCGTTTCTCGACTAACCAGGGTCTTGCCAAAGCCTTTATCGCGGGGATAGAAGCTGGTCTCAAAGCGGGTGCTGATCTCATTGTCAATACGGATGCAGATAATCAATACTGTGCCGAGGACATTCCTCTGCTAATACAGCCAATTCTACTGGGACAAGCGGCAATTGTGATTGGCGCTAGACCGATTTGGGAAATTCGCCATTTTTCCCTATCTAAAAAGTTACTACAAAAACTGGGCAGTTGGGTGGTACGTCTTGCCAGTAATACCCATATACCAGATGCTCCTAGTGGTTTTCGTGCCTTTAGCCGAGAGGCAGCAATGCAAATTAATGTTTTCAACAATTATACCTATACTCTGGAAACTATTATCCAAGCAGGACAGAAAGGGATGACCATTACTTCGGTACCCATTAGAACCAACTCAGTTTTACGACCCTCTCGCTTGGTGAAAAGTCCTGCTTCCTACGTCATGCGATCGCTTTTCACCATTCTGCGGATCTTCATGCTGTACAAACCCCTACGCTTTTTCCTCATTTCCGGTAGTATACCCTTTAGCTTAGGGTTTTTGCTAGGTTGTCGTTGGTTAGTATATTTTTGGCTGGGTACCGACAGAACCAGAATTCCTAGCTTAATTCTCGCCGCCATTTTAATTCTGATTGGCTTTCAGCTGTGGATGTTTGGTTTAGTTGCCGATTTAATGGCTGCTAATCGTCGGTTACTAGAAGAAGTTCAGCTACGCTTGCGTCGTCGAGATTATGATTATGATTAGAATTGGGAATTGGGAATTGGGAATTGGGAATTGGGAATTGGGAATTGGGAATTGGGAATTGGGAATTGACAACCTTGAACCTTGAACCTTGAACCTTGAACCTTGAACCTTGAACCTTGAACTTTGTTTGCGTAGCATGGTGAGCGAAGCGAGGCAAACTTTGAATTTAGAATGGCAACTTGGCGTTTGATTCCGTTACTGCGGATGTCTGGATCGATGCAGATGGCGATTGATGAGTGGCTACTGGAACAACATCGACTAGGAAAGCATCCTCCAGCTTTGCGCTTTTATACCTGGGCATCACCAACTATCTCACTAGGCTATCATCAACGTCGGTGGCCAGCTTCTTGGCAACAGTTAACTTGGCGAGATATGCCAATACAATTAGTGCGGCGTCCCAGTGGTGGACGAGCAGTACTACACCAGGGAGATTTAACCTATATGGTAGTTACATCAGGGCTGAGGGGCAAACGTCTTGATGTCTATCAGACAATTTGTGAGTTTTTGCTTGAAGGTTGGCGATCGCTTGGCATCGACCTACACTATGGTACAGCTGGACGGGGCTATATTCATAATCCCAGTTGTTTTGGCAGCGCTACTGCTGCTGATTTAGTTACTGCTGAAGGTTATAAATTAATTGGTAGTGCTCAGTTGCGACGAGGCAAGACAATTTTGCAGCATGGTTCCATTCGCTTAGCACCAGATACTCAACTCTTTACTCAAGTATTTGGTGAAGCAGTAGTGCCAATTAATCTACCCCTTATATCAAGTTCGGTTGAATACTTACACTTTGGTGAGAACAAGGCAGAACCCACCCCTAACCCCTCCCAGGAGGGGGACCGGAGGCAGACGGCAGAAGGGAAGGAAGAAGGTTGCAAGTTAGAAGGATATGATAGCTATTTAGGTGGACATGATATTACTCAGGGAGAAAACAGTTTAATTCAAACTGTGGTTGATGCTCTAACCCAAGCGGCGGCTGATTGTTTTGGTGTAGAGTTGGAGGTGCAACCATTGTCTCATGAGGAGTGGCAAGCAATTCACAGCGTTTGGGTTTGGAAAATGGGCTGTCATCCTTAGAGTAGGCGCATCTTGTTGGGGCTGATTTTTCCCAGCTTCTGCTACAATCCTAAAAGGCTAGGGCTTCACTGAAGGGAAATATCAGCCATGACCAGCTTAACTCAATTGCAACTAGAAGAAATAGAATACCCCAGCAGCGATGGTGAACCAATGGCTGAAAGTGAT